>DASXCO010000065.1 GCA_036491125.1 Acidimicrobiales bacterium
CTCTACGTGCCCTTGCCAACCGCCTCGTCGGCATCCTCCACGGGTGCCTGAGGCACGGCACCATCTACGACGAACACGTGGCGTGGGGCCACCGAACCCAAGTCGCTGCTTGACGGCAACGGGCGTGGGATGTCTAGGGGCACGACGGCCGCAGTTGGGGCGCGTCCGACGAGCTGAAGAGCAGGTTCACGGGTTTTGATGTTGCGGGCCTGGCTGGCGAAGCGGCCCTGGACCCCGGGCTCGCCGGCGTGGCGGCAGGATTGCCCGTCTAATGCTCGAAATAGCCCATTGTGGGGAGGGCTCGGGGGTCCTAGGCTTCCCACAAGAAGGGGAGCTCGCCCGATCTTCATTTGGCGGGATCGGGGGGGTCGCCGCAGCAGCGATTGGGCGGAAGGGGGAGTTCACCTGCCTCCTTCCGCCGTGGCCCGAGTCCGGCCGCAGTCCTCTAACCTCCCGCCTCATGGCAACCCTGCGTGGCGAGAAGATCCTTTTCACCGGACCCACGGGCCAGGTCGGCAAGCCCCTCGCCCTGGCCCTGGCGGAGGACAACGAGGTGTGGGGCCTCGCCCGCTTCAAGGACCCGGCCGCGCAGGCCGAGATCGAGTCGGGAGGCGTGAGGTGCGTGGCCCACAACCTGGCCACTGACGACTTCGGCTCCCTGCCCGACGACTTCACCTACGTGCTCAACTTCAGCGTCGTCAAGAGCGGGCGCTGGGACCGCGATCTGGCGGCCAACGCCGAGTCGGTCGGTCTGCTGATGCAGCACTGTCGGCGGGCCAAGGCCTTCCTGCACTGCTCGTCGACCGCCGTCTATCAGGCCGATGGCCATCGTCGGCTGGCCGAAACCGACGCTCTCGGCGACAACCACCGGGTGCTCATGCCCACCTACAGCATCACGAAGATCGCCGCCGAAGCCATGGCCCGCGCTGGCGCTCGCCAATGGGGACTGCCGACCACCATCGCCCGCCTGAACGTCCCCTACGGTGACAACGGTGGGTGGCCGCTGTTCCACCTCGAGATGATCCTGGCCGGACAGCCGATCGCCGTCCACACCAACGCGCCGAGCATCTTCAACCCCATCCACGACACTGACATCATCGCCATGGTGCCGCGTCTGCTCGAGGTGGCCGGCGTGCCGGCGACGATCGTGAACTGGGCGGGGAAGGACGCGGTGAGTATCGAGGAGTGGTCGGCGTACCTCGGCCACCTCGTCGGCATCGAACCCCGTTTCGAGCACACCGACCAGGTGCTGGAGAGCGTCACGACCGACAACACCCGTCTCCACGGCCTGGTCGGCGAGACGATGGTGGACTGGCGGGACGGCATGCGGCGCATGGTCGCTGCCCATCACCCGGAGCTGACGCTCGCCGGCGCCGAGTGACGACGGCAGCACCCGGCCCGCCCTGGCTGTAACCAGGTCAAGGGGCAGGCATAGGCTTGCGGCGTGCGCAGCACCTGGCTCTCGTCACGGGCCGTCCTCCTGCACCTCACGATGATCCTGCTGGTGGCGACGATGGCCGGCCTGACCTGGTGGCAGGCGAGTCGGGCGCTGTCTGGCAACACCCTGAGCTACGTCTACGCCTTCGAGTGGCCGCTGCTGGCCGGCGTCGTGTTCTACATGTGGTGGGACATGCTGCACGCACGGCCCGATCGCGGCGGCCGCCGGCCGGAGCGGGCGGCTAGAGCGAGCACGAACGGCGCCGCCGCCGGTGCGAACGGTGCCGCCGCCGGTGCGAACGGCGCCGCCACGCCCGAGGTGACCCCGGTCGTCCCGAGGTACCGAGACAACGATGACGAGGACCTCGCCGCCTACAACCGGTACCTGGCCGAGCTGAACGCCAGCGGCAGGCGCAAGACCTGGCGGCATCCCACGTGAGCGGCGCCCTGCTCCGGTACCGCATCATGGCCTACGTCGTCGGGGTGGGCCTACTGATCCTCGTGCTCGTCGGGGTTCCCCTGAAGTACGCCGCCGGCTCCCCGGGCGTGGTCGCCGTCGTGGGACCCATCCACGGCATCCTCTACATCGTCTACCTGCTCACCGCCTACGACCTGGCGCGCCGGGGCCGATGGACGCTTGCCCAGATGGCGGAGGTGGTGGGCGCCGGGTTCGTGCCCTTCCTGGCCTTCGTAGTGGAACGTCAGGTCACCAGCCGCGTCGAGCGAGAGCTGCGCTAGCGGCCGGCCGGGGAGGCCGGCCCCAGGAGAAGGCGTCCGCCGCCAGGCGCCGGCGGCCCGGGAGAAGCCCTCCGGCGCTAGGAGCCGGCGGCCGGCCCGGGAGGCCGGCCCCAGGAGAAGGCCTCCGGCGCTAGGAGCCGGAGGTGCTCTGGGCGGCGCGCAGGACTGCCAGCGCCTCGTCGGCGTGCTTTTCCATCTTGAGCTCGCTGGCGATACTGGCCAGCAGCCGCCGATCTGTGCCGATCACGAAGGTGGCGCGACGGTTGAACAGCGGCCCCGGCCGCTTCACGCCGAACGCCTTTGCGACCCGACGGTCGGTATCCGACAAGAGGGGGAAGTCGAAGTCGTGCTTGGCCGTGAACTGCTGCTGACGCTCGACGGGGTCTGCGCTGATGCCGAGTCGGCGAGCGCCGAGGGCACCGAACTCGCCTCCGAGGTCGCGGAAGTGGCAGCTCTCCGTCGTGCATCCCGGCGTCATGGCCTTGGGGTAGAAGAACAGGACCACCGGGCCCTGACCCAGCTCGTCGTAGAGGCGGACTGACTGGCCATTGTCGGCCGTGAGCTCGAAGTCGGGTACCTGGTCACCGGTGCGCACGGCTCTGCACTATAGGGGAGGTCGCTCGACAGCCTCCGGCGCCGTGGCCTAGACCGGCGCCATGTCCGCGTCGACCGCGCTGGCGATCTTCGCGGCCGGGCTGGCCGCCGGCACGGTCAACACCATCGTGGGCTCCGGCTCGCTCATCACCTTCCCGACCCTGCTGGCCATCGGGTACCCGGCGGTGACGGCCAACGTCACCAACACCGTCGGGCTGGTGCCCGGCGTGGCGAGCGGGAGCATCGGCTACCGCCGGGAGCTGGCTGGTCAGCGCCCTCGCCTCCTGGTCCTGGGCGTGCCGGCGGTGGCCGGGGGGATCACCGGCGCAGTGCTGCTGCTCGTGCTGCCCGGCTCGGTGTTCCGCCGCATCGTGCCGGTCCTCATCCTCGTGGCCTGCGGCCTGGTGCTCGCCCAGCCTGCGCTCAGCCGCCGCCTGGCCGCCCGGCGGGGGAGCGACGAGCATCACGGTGGCGTCGGGCTGTTGGCGACGGTTTTCGCCACGGGCGTGTACGGCGGCTACTTCGGCGCGGCCCAGGGCGTCATGCTGATCGCCCTCCTGGCCATCTTCCTGTCCGACGACCTCCAGCGGCTGAATGCGGCCAAGAACGTGCTCGCGCTGCTGGTGAACGGGGCGGCGGCCATCATCTTCGTCGCCGCGGCACACGTGGCCTGGGGAGCGGCGGGAGTGCTCGCCGCGGGCTCGATCATCGGCGGACAGCTCGGCGCCACGGTGGGTCGGCGCCTCTCCCCGACGCTGTTGCGGACGTTGATCGTCGTCGTCGGCGTGGCGGTGTCGATCGACCTGCTCGTCTAGCCGCTCAGCCGGCGGGCACCTGCCAGCCGTAGGACTGGGCGATCTCCTTGCACGTGGGGCAGAGTGGGTAGCGGCGGGGATCCCGTCCAGGGACCCAGACCTTGCCGCACAGGGCCCGGACCGGCACCTGGTTGATGATGCCCTCGGCCACGCTGGTGCCGGTCGGAACGAACTCGTCCTTGTCGGTGCGCAGCCCGCCGAGGACGATGTGCGTCATCCGCTCGTGATCTCCGTCGTCGATGAGGGGATCGGTGTTGACCGGCGCAACATCGGGGGTGGTGTCGACCTGGCTCACAGCAGTCCAAGGCTAGCGAGTGCCCGGACAGGACAGAGCCCCGAGGAAATTCCTCCGGACCGTCCGTCGAGGTCTCCCTCTCCGGCTGGCCCTTCGGCCGTCCCCTCGGGGCTCCGGCTAGGAAACATACGCCCCGGGCATTCGGTCGTCAATGGGGAAAATCACCCCAGACCGGCAACCTCCTCCAGCCCCTCCTGGGGCATCTGACGCCTTCTGACCGGGCCGGCGCCGCTGATGGCCGAATCGGATGCGATGGGGTTTGGACTCGGATGAGTGGGTAGAACGACGACGCTTCGCCCCGCAGAGTCCCCGAATCCTGTCCGTCCAACATCCACGTCTCCAGCAAGCAGGCCCCGTGGTGTCTCGAGGAGAAAGCCTTGAACGCGATGTGCATGCTCTTTATCGTCGTGCCAACGCACCGATGTGGTGACGAGCTTGTTCACCTGGGCTTTTCTGCCGATTTGCGTCGCTGCGGGGTGGTTATCTAAATTTAGCGCCTGCTGCACATATTAGGCGCGCCGTCGATCCCGATGGCCCGGTGTAGCCAAATCTCGATTAGCGACCGCTAAACGCGCGCAGCCGACAATCTGCCAAGGGTTTTTCCACCACAACCGATTTCTCGATCGAACGCGGCCAGCAGTGAGCGAGCTCTCGCTGGGCCACGAAAGGAGGAGTGCCACTAGGTCCAGCCACACCAGGGTTGTCCGTCCGCACCTCGTAGGGACATCGACATCCAGGGCCAGACGCTGGGGATCCAGTCCGGCTCGCGAGTCGCATGCGTACCGACGGTCTGTCCGCCATTTCAACGCCACACCTGAAGCCCTCCAGGGTTTCCGTGACTTCAAGGAGGCGCACAAATGCGCAAGAACCGACTCTCGGCAACACTTGCAAGTTCAGCGGTCGCAGCAGGAGCTGTGATGGGTACCGCCGTTGCTACCGGCCAGCCGGCCACCGCCGCACCCGCTCAACCGCCGAGCGGTGACCAGTTGGTCCATAACTTCATGGTCGCCAACAATCTCCTCAAGTTCGAGCATGGGGCCTACTGGCACGTCGTGAACGGGGAGATGGTCTTCGCCAAGGACCCCGCCTTCACGGCGGCTTCTGCTCCGGTCCAGCACACCTTCTCCGCACCCCCCGCGACGCACCAGGCCGTGGCCTCGTCGTCCAACTCGAGTGCTTCGGGTGGGGTCTGGGCCCAGCTTCGCCAGTGCGAGTCGGGTGGCAACTACTCGACCAACACCGGCAACGGCTACGGAGGCGCATACCAGTTCAGCCAGTCCACCTGGTCCGGTATCGGTATGCCCGGCAGCCCGGCCTCGGCTTCCCCTGCACAGCAGGATGCCGCGGCGCAGAAGCTGCAGGCCTCGAGTGGTTGGGGCTCCTGGCCCGCCTGCTCGGCCAAGCTCGGCCTTCGCTGAGCTGACAGGCCAAATCCTCCGGCGCAACGCCGGACCGTGACGCGCCGACCGGGGTCCGCAAGGGGCCCCGGTCGTTGCGCGTCCGGGCCTCGCGCCCACTTTCGACAAGACGTGGAACAGGACGAGACCCGAATGCTGGCGCCGACGCCCATGATGCGGTCGAATTGTCCGTCTCACGAAAGGGAAGGTGGCTGGCCATGCTCGAAGGCGAAGCACCGCGATCGGGAGGTCGGCCCGACAGCGGGAGGATCGTCGTCGGAGTGGACGCCTCCTCCGGGGCCCGGCAGGCCCTGACCTGGGCCCTGGCCGAGGCGAAGCTGCGGGGCGCCGCCTTGGAGGTCGTCCACTCCTGGAGCTATCCGGAGCGGGCGCCGAAGGCCTCGCCGACCCCCGGCCAGACGGTCACGGTCGAGGCGCTCGAGGAGGACGCCCTCCAGGTCGTGGAGGAGAGCCTCGCCGGCCTCGCCGTCAGCGAGGGCCTCGATCTCCGCCGGCACGTGGCGCCGGCGCCGGCGGCGCTGGCGCTGGTGGAAGCGGCCGAGGGCGCCCACCTGCTGGTGGTCGGGGCGCGGGGCAGGGGAGGGTTCTCCGGCCTCCTGCTCGGCTCGGTCGCCCAGCAGTGCGCCCAGCACACACCGTGTCCACTCGTGATCGTGCCCGCGCCCGGCGAGCGCTTCGAGTTCGACCCCGGCCGCGCCCGCACCGAGTTCGCCTCGTTGTAGGGCCTGACGCTCTGTTAGGTTTCAGCCCGAGCGCTCGCCATGTACCTCGACTACACGACCGAGCAGAATGAGCTGCGCCAGCAGCTGCGCCAGTATTTCGCGCGGCTGCTTCCTGACGACGTGCGCACCGAGCTCGGCGGCCCGGGCGAGGGCGGCCCCCTCTACCGCCGGCTCGTGCGTCAGATGGGGGCCGACGGATGGCTGGGCATCGGCTGGCCCCGCGAGCAGGGCGGACAGGGGCGGCCGCCGACCGACCAGTTCATCTTCTTCGACGAGGCACAGCGGGCGGGGGCGCCGATCCCGTTCGTCACCCTGAACACGGTCGGGCCGACGCTCATGAGGTTCGGCTCCGACGACCAGAAGGCGCGCTTCCTGCCCGGCATCCTCGGCGGCGAGATCCACTTCGCCATCGGCTACACCGAGCCCGAGGCGGGGACCGACCTGGCGTCGCTGCGGACCAGGGCCGTCCTCGACGGCGACGAGTACGTCGTCAACGGCAGCAAGATCTTCACCAGCGGGGCCAACGACGCCGACTACATCTGGCTGGCCGTCCGCACCGACCCTGACGCGCCCAAGCACAAGGGGATCTCCATCCTGCTCGTGCCGACGGCCTCTCCCGGCTTCAAGGCGTCGCCGATCGTGACCGTGGGCGGGGTCCGCACCAACGCCACCTACTACGACGACCTGCGGGTACCGGCCGCCAACCTGGTGGGACGGGAGAACGAGGGCTGGCGCATGATCACGACCCAGCTCAATCACGAGCGGGTCGGGCTGGCCGCCATGGGTGGGATGGCGCACCGTCTGTGGGACGAGGTGCTGGCGTGGGCCGCGGCAACGCCCGCCGACGGCGGGGCCACGGTGCTCGACCAGCCGTGGGTGCAGATGGACCTGGCCCGGACGCACGCCCGCCTCGAAGCCATGAAGCTGCTCAACTGGCGCATGACGGCCGACACGGCCGCCGGCACGCTCAACCCGGGGGACTCCTCGGCGGTCAAGGTCTACGGCACCGAGTGCCTGATCGACGTCTACCGGACGCTGCTCGGGATCCTGGGACCGCTCGGCTATCTGCCGGCCTCCGAATCGGGCGCCGTGCTGCGCGGTGACCTCGAGCGGGCGGCGCGCGCCGCCCAGGTCAACACCTTCGGCGGTGGAGTCAACGAGGTCCAGCGCGAGATCGTGGCCAGCGTGGGCCTCGGGATGGCCCGCGCACCACGGTGAGCGACCCGTTCCTGGAGAATGCGCGGTCCTTCGAGGGTCGTCCGGTCGGGCCCCCCGAGCTGGGTGCCGACCCCGTCAACCAGCCCATGATCCGGCACTGGTGCGAGGCCATCGGTGACGACAACCCGATCTACACCGACCCGGAGGCGGCGGCCCGGTCGGTTCACGGCGGCATCGTGGCCCCTCCGGTCATGCTCCAGGCCTGGGTCATGCGGGGCATCAAGCCCCGCCCGACCAGCGGCGGGAACGCGCGCGACGAGCTCATGGCCATGCTCGACGCCGCCGCCTTCACCTCTGTTGTCGCCACCGACTGCGAGCAGGAGTACCACCGCTACCTCCATCCCGGCGACCACCTGTCGATGACGTCGACGATCGAGTCGATCTCCGAGGAGAAGCGCACGGCGCTCGGCGCCGGCCACTTCGTCACCACGCGCAGCGACTATCACGACCAGCGGGGCGAGCTGGTCGGCAGCATGCGCTTCCGGATCCTGAAGTTTCGACCGGCGCAGACGAGGACACAGGATCGTCCGAGGCGGCCCCGCCCGGCGCTGACCCAGGACAACGCCTTTTTCTTCGAAGGAGCTCGGCAGGGCCGCCTGCTGATCCAACGGTGTGCCTCGTGCGGCGTCCTGCGTCATCCGCCGCATGCGATGTGCTCGCGGTGTCGGTCGTTCGACTGGGACACGGTCGAGGCCAGTGGGCGGGCGGCGCTGTACAGCTTCGTCGTCGTCCATTATCCCGAGGTGCCCGCCTTCGACTACCCCCTCGTCGTCGGCCTGGTCGAGCTGGAGGAGGGCACCCGGCTGGTGACCGACGTGGTCGGCGTCGACCCGAGCGACGTGTGCATCGGCATGCCGCTCGAGCTCGAGATGGTCGCCTTCGACGACGAGCTCACCCTGCCCCAGTTCCACCCGGTGGCCAGCTGATGGACTTCACGCTGTCGGAGGAGCAGCAGGCGATCGCCGACCTGGCGGCCAGGATCTTCGAGGACCAGGCGACCCCGGCACGGGTGAAGGAAATCGAAGGGGGAACCGACCGCTTCGACCGCGCCCTGTGGTCCAAGCTCGCCGAGGCCAACCTCCTCGGCATCGCCCTGCCGGACGACGCCGGTGGGAGCGGGTACGGGATCGTCGAGCTGTGCCTGCTGCTCGAGCAGCAGGGGAGGCGGGTGGCGCCGGTGCCGCTGCTCCCCACCTTGGCCATGGGGGCGTTGCCCATCGCCGAGCTGGGCACGCCCGAGCAGCGGGCCCGCTGGCTGCCCGGCGTCGTCGAGGGCCACACCATCCTCACCGCGGCGCTGGCCGACGTCGGTTCCGGCACCCTCGGGCCGGGCGTCGCGGCCACGCCCGATGGCGCCGCCTGGCGGCTCGACGGCACGGCGATGAGCGTGCCCGCCGCCCATCTCGCGGCCAGGGTGCTGGTGCCCGCCCGCCTACCGGGCGGCGGTCTCGGCGCCTTTCTGGTCGATCCCGCCGGGCCTGGCGTGGCCCGCCAGCTGGCCCAGACCACCGACCGGGGGATCGCCGCCCACCTCTCGTTCGCCGGCGCGCCCGTCGGGCCCGAGGACGTGCTCGGGAGCCCGGACCGGGGCGACAGCACCGTCGGTTGGGTGCTCGACCGGGCCGTGGCCGCGTTGTGCGCCCTCCAGGTGGGGGTGGCCGAGGAGGCCCTCAGGATGGCGGCCGAGTACACCTCCGGTCGTCACCAGTTCGGTCGGCCGCTGGCCACCTTCCAGGGAGCGGCCCTCAGGGCCGCCGACGCCTACATCGACACCGAGGCCATGCGGGCGACGATGTGGCAGGCGGCGTGGAGGCTGGCGCGAGGTATCGACGCCACTGACGCGGTGGCGGTGGCCAAGTGGTGGGCAGCCGACGGCGGGCACCGGGTGGTGCACACCACCCAGCACCTGCACGGTGGCCTGGGAGCCGACGTGGACTATCCCATCCACCGCTACTTCCTGTGGGGCAAGCAGATCGAGGTGACGCTGGGCGGCGCCAGCCAGCAGCTGGCCCGGCTGGGCCGGCAGATCGCGGCGGCGAACAGATGACGACCACGACCACCCTCGCCTACGACGACGTGCGCGTCGGTGATCAGCTGCCCGAGCTGGCGATCCCGCTCACCCGCACGCTCATCGTCGCTACCGCCATCGCCTCGCGCGACTACCAGGACGTACACCACGACCCCGGCCTGGCCCATGATCGCGGGTCCAAGGACATCTTCATGAACATCCTGAGCACCAACGGGTTCGTGGGCCGGTTCATCACCGACTGGGCCGGCCCGGACGCCGTGCTCGAGCGGGTGAAGATCCGCCTCGGTGCTCCCAACTACCCCGGCGACACCATGGTCATGACCGGCACCATCACCGCAAAGGAAGACGGGGTCGTCGAGGTGGCGGTGAAGGGTGCGAACAGCCTGGGCGATCACGTGTCCGGCACCGTGCGGTTGGCGCTGCCGCGGTCGTCAAGATGACGAGCTCCAACCAGCTGGCCGACAGGGCGGCGATCGTGGGGATCGGCGCCACGGAGTTCTCCAAGGACTCCGGGCGCAGCGAGATGCGCCTGGCCGTCGAGGCCACGGCGGCCGCGCTCGACGATGCCGGCATCGACCCGGCCCAGGTCGACGGGATGGTCACGTTCACCATGGACGGCAACCCCGAGATCGAGATCGCCCGCAACCTCGGGATCGGAGCGCTCACCTTCTTCAGCCGCATCCACCACGGGGGAGGAGCCGCCTGCGCCACCGTCGCCCAGGCCGCCATGGCGGTCGCCACCGGCGCCGCCGACATCGTGGTCTGCTACCGGGCGTTCAACGAACGATCGGGCCGGCGCTTCGGGGCCGGCGTGCAGGACCGGCCACCCATGCCGACGGCGGAGAGCGCCCACTTCAGCTGGTACGCCCCCTTCGGCCTGCTCACGCCGGCGCAGTGGGTCGCCATGTTCGCCACCCGCTACATGCACGAGTACGGAGCCACCAGTGAGGACTTCGGCCGGGTGGCGGTGGCCGACCGCCGGCACGCGGCGAGCAACCCGGCGGCCTGGTTCTACGAGCAGCCCATCACCCTTGAGGACCACCAGCGCTCACGCTGGATCGTCGAGCCGCTGCACCTGCTCGACTGCTGTCAGGAGAGCGACGGCGCCCAGGCCCTCGTGGTGACCAGCCGCGAGCGCGCCGCCGACCTCCCTCAGCCCCCGGCGGTCATCCGTGCCGCGGCGCAGGGCGCGGGCGACGAACAGGACATGATGACCAGCTACTACCGCGACAGCATCACCGGGCTGCCCGAGATGGGGCTCGTCGCCCGTCAGCTGTGGGCGACGGCGGGGATCGGACCCGCCGACGTCCAGACGGCGGTCATCTACGACCACTTCACCCCGTTCGTGCTGTGCCAGCTGGAGGAGTTCGGCTTCTGCGGCCGGGGCGAGGCCAAGGACTTTCTCCGCGACGGCAACGTCGAGCTCGACGGCGCGCTACCGATCAACACCCACGGCGGGCAGCTCGGTGAGGCGTACATCCACGGCATGAACGGAATCGCCGAGGGCGTTCGCCAGGTGCGAGGGACGTCGGTCAACCAGGTCAAGGGGGCGGAGCACGTCCTCGTCACGGCCGGCACCGGGGTGCCCACCAGCGGACTGATCCTGGGCGTCGACCGCTAACCGCGATCGCCGCTGGCATCGACCGGGTCGGGCGGTCCGATGGCGGACGCCTCTGGACCGAGCTCCTCCACATAGCCGGGGTGGACGACCTTCCATCGTTCTCCCCACGCCAGCGGGGTCGCTCCGTCGAGGTCCTTGCCGAGCCGGTCGAGGCATTCGTGCCAGCCGGCGGCGTCGCGAGCAGCCTTGCCGAGCTCGTCGAAGGTGTCGGTGAGGGTGAGCGTGCACCCGTCGCCGCTGGGCACGATCTCCAGCCGGATCGTGTCCGGCCCCCAGCGGAACTCGAGCGCCGAGCCGTCTTCGACTTCCAGCACCTCGCCCCCGAACGTGGGGAACTCACCGTGGAACTCGAGCTTGGAGCCGACCACCCACTCGCCGACGATCCGTCCGGGGAACCAGGTCTCGAGGTGCGCGGGCTCGGTGATGGCCCGCCACACCTTCGGCGCCGGGTGCCGCAGCTCACGGATGAAGCGCAGCCGCCAGCTCTCACCTACTTGCTCGAGTACGCCGTCCACGTCGCTCTCCTTTCAGGGCCGGAGGGTTGTCCATGTCGTCCAGGTGATCTTCGAGGGCGTCGAGGCTGGAGCTCCACAGTGCCCGGTAGGGCGCGATCCAGTCGTCGAGCTCGCGCAACGGCTCGACCCGCACCCGGTACAAGCGGCGCTGGGCGTCCACCCGCGCTTCGACGAGACCGGCGTGGCGCAGCACACCGAGATGCTTGGACACCGCCGGCTGGCTCACGGCCAGCGCGTGTACCAGCTCGCCGACGGGTCGCTCCCCGTCGCGCAGTAGGTCCAGGATCCGTCGCCGGTTAGGTTCGGCCAGCGCCTCGAACGTCATCATCGACGCTAGTATGTATTACCAGCTATATATCTGTCAAGGGATATGAGCGTACCTCGACCGGCACACGACGAGCGGCTGCGCGAGCCCCGGCGGAGTCTCGATCAGCCCGCGTCGAGCGAGCTCAGTCGCCCCCTGGCGGTGAACGCGTCACGGAGCCCGGCGCTGTCGTCGGCGGTCATGCGGCGGTACTTCCCCGACGCCGTTGGCCGCCACCACACGGGGTCGCTGCAATCCCAGCGCTCCCGCCGCAACACCCGCTTGAGCACCTTGCTCGTCGGCGTGACCGGGAGGTGGTCGGTGACGCGTACGAAGCGGGGCGCCCATTTCGTGCCCAGATCGGGCTGCGCGGCGAGGAACTCGGCCAGCCCCACGGGGTCGAGCTCGCGCCCCGGCCTCAGCTGCAGGGCGGCCATCACCTGGTCGCCCACCTCGGGGTCGGGGATGGCGTACACCACCGCTAGCAGCACATCCGGATGGCGGGCGAGAATGCGCTCGACCGGGGCGGCGGCGAAGTTCTCGCCGTCGACCCGGAGCCAGTCGAAGCCCCTACCGGCGAAATAGAAATAGCCCTTTGCGTCCCGGTAGGCGAGGTCACCGGTCCGGTACACGCCGTCCCGCACCCGCTCGGCATCGGCTTCCTCGTTCCTCCAGTAGCCCTCGAAGCCGGTGCCCTGCGAGCGCGACGACAGCTCGCCGATCGCGGCCGCAGGGTTGAGCAACCGCCCGTGCTCGTCGAACTCGGCCGGCGGGCACTCCTCGCCCGTCTCGAGGTCCAGTACCACCGTGCCCTCGGGAGCGCGACCGAGCGCGCCCGGCGGCATGTCCGGTGTGCGCCCGACCGTGACCCCGCCCTCCGTGGACCCATAGGCGTCGACCACCCGGCATCCGAACCGGACGCCGAAGCGCTCGAGGTCCAGGTCCGCACCTTCGTTGCCGAAGGCGAGGACGAGCGGGTTGTCGGCGTCGTCGGGCGCCTCGGGCGTGGCCAGGATGTACGACAGCGGCTTGCCCACGTAGTTGAAAAAGGTGGCCCCGAACCTCCGTATGTCGGGAAGGAAGCCTGACGCCGAGAACCTCCGCCGCAGCGCGGTGGCCGCGCCCGACGCCAGGCTCGGGGCCCAGCCCGCCATCAGCGCGTTCGAGTGGAACAAGGGCATGACCTCGTAACAGATGTCGTCCGGAGTGAGGCCGAAGTTCTTGCCCGCTGCCTGTCCGATACGGGCCAGACGGCCCTGTGAGCAGATGCAGGCCTTGGGCTGTCCGGACGTGCCGGAGGTGAAGAGCAGGAGGTAGCGCGACTGCGGGGTCGGCCGCTCCTCGGGCAGCGCCCTTCCCTTCGAGTCGGCCAGCAGCGCGCGGTACGGCTCCGACTCGACGTCGAGCACGCGGTCGTCGGACATCCCCAGATCGAGCCCGTCGAGGAGGGGCCGGTGGCCTGGCTCGGTGACGATCAGCTGGCACTCGGTGTGGGCGATGTCCCGCTCCAGCTCGGCCCCGCGCCGGGTCGGGTTGATGCCCACGATCGTGGCGCCCACCAACGCCGCCGCACCCAGCCACATGGGGAACTCGGGCACGTTGTCGAGCAGGACCCCGACGTGGAACGGCCCCGGTCGCCGCAGCCCGACCAGGACCGACGCCCGCTCGGTGCAGGCCTGGGCGTACTCGGCCCAGGTCCAGG
>DASXCO010000066.1 GCA_036491125.1 Acidimicrobiales bacterium
GTCACGACCCGCCCACCCCGGCGAGGTCGTCGAGGACGGCCCGCCCGCCGCAATCGTCGAGCAGGTGGCGGGCCAGGCTCCGGCCCAGCGCCCCGGGTTCGGACCCGGTGGCGGTCTGGCGCAGCATCAGTCTCCCGTCGAGGCTCGACACCATGCCCGCCAGCTCGAGCTCGTCGTCGCCGAGTCGCCGGGCGTGGGCCGCCACCGGCAGATCGCAGCTGCCGCCGAGCTCGGCCAGGAAGGCGCGCTCGGCCCCCACCGTCAGTCTCGACGGGGGATGGTCGATGGCGGCCACCGCGGCCAACGTGGCTTCGTCGTCGATCCGGCACTCGACGGCCAGGGCGCCCTGTGAGACCTGGGGCAGCATCAGGGCCGGATCGACGGCCTCGGCGGCCCGGTCGGTACGTCCCAGCCGGCGCAGGGCAGCCAACGCCACCACGACAGCGTCGTAGCGAGGGGCCTTCGTCAGCCGGGTGGCGATGTTCCCTCGCAGGCCGGCGAACGTGAGGTCGGGCCGGAGCCAGGCCAGCTGGGCCCGGCGGCGCACCGACCCCGTCGCCACCACGGCCCCCGGAGGGAGCTCGTCGAGCGCCGACCCCACCAGCGCGTCCCGGGGATCGTCGCGTTCCGGCACCGCCGCGAGCACGAGACCCTCGGTCGGAGCGGACGGAAGATCCTTGGCCGAGTGGACCGCGACGTCGGCCCGACCGTCGAGCACCGCGGCCTGCACCTCCTTGACGAACACGCCCTGCCCGCCGATCTCCCAGATCGGCACCTCACCTCGACGATCTCCGCTGGTGTCGACGACGACGGCCTCGATCTCGCGGCCGAGAAGCTCGCCGACGTGGTCCGTCTGCCAGCGGGCGAGCTCGCTCCCCCGGGTCGCGGCCCGCAGCGCCGGACGGGCCCTGCTCACCACGCCGACCCTAGAGGTCGAACAGGACGCGCAGGGCGTCGCCGAGCCGCTCCGCCCGGGGCGAGCCCGCCGCGTCCTTGAGCTGCATGGTCGGCTCGTGCAGCAGCTTGCCGAGAATCCCCTTCGTCAGGGCCTCGACCGCCTCGCGCTCTCGTGGATCGAGATCGTCCAGGCGGGCGCGGAAGCGCTGCAGCTCGCCGACCCTGACCTCTTCCGCCCGCGTCCTGAGCGCCGCCACCAACGGCGCCACGCCCCGCGCCGCGGTGGTGTCGAGGTACCGGTCGACCTCCTCCTCGACCAGCGCCCGCACCCGAGCGAGTTCGCGGCGTCGACCGGCCATGCCCGCCTCGGCGAACGACCGCAGGTCGTCCATGTCCAGCAGGGTCACGCCATCGAGCTCGGCGACACCGGGGTCCACGTCTCGGGGCACGGCGACGTCCATCACCAGCAGCGGCCGGCCCTGGCGGCGACGCACGACCGGGACCAGGTCGGACGCCTCGAGCAGGATCGACGGCGATCCCGTGGAGGTGAGCACGACGTCCACGCTGGCCAGCGCCTCGCCGAGGGCGCCGAGCTCGACCGTCTCGCCGCCGACCCGTTCGGCCAGCTCGACGGCGCGGTGCTCGGTGCGATTGGCGACCATCACCCGCCGGGCGCCGGCTGACGCGGCAAGGGCCGTGGCCATCCCCTCACCCACGTCGCCCGCCCCGACCATGAGCACGTCATAGCCGTCGAGCGAGCCGCCCAGCCGCTCACGGACCAGGGCGACGGCGGCCTGCGACAGGGACGTGATCCCCCGGGCGATGGCCGTCTCGGACCGGGCCCGTTTGCCGACCTCCACGGCGTGGCGGAACAGGTGCGACAGCGTCGGTCCCGCGGCCGACTCCTCCCAGGCCCGCTCCCAGGCGTTGCGCACCTGGCTCAGGACCTCCCCCTCCCCCAGCACGGCGGAGTCGATGCCGGCGGCCACCTCGAAGAGATGCGCCGCCGCGCCCTGCTCGAAGTAGCTGTACAGGTCGTCGGCGAAGTCTTCGGGGGGACAGGAGCTGAGCCCGGCCAGGAAGCCGCGTATGTCGCTCACGCCACCGTGGAACCGCTCGACGACGGCGTAGACCTCGGTGCGCAGGCAGGTGGAGAGGATGACGGCTTCGGAGAGGTGGGCTCGGTCCTTCAGGTCGCGGAGGGCCTTGGGAAGCTGGGCGTCACTTACCGTCATGCGCTCGAGCAGGTCGAGCGCGACAGTGCGCTGGTTGAGCCCTACGACGACGACAGACACGCCTGAAGCCGCTCCCTCGCTCGATCGACCTGGCCGCTCCTGATGAGATCGAGCATGTCGGAGTCGAGCGCCTTTTGCCAGTCGAGTCCTTCGGTCGACCGCCCGGCGGCCTTGAGCCGCTCCCGCTCGGTGGCCAGCAGGTCGCCAAGCACCCCGTACTCAGGTCCCAGCTGCTCGGCCAACTGGGTCCCGAGCCACGCTGACAGGGCCGGGCTGCGCCCGCCGGTGGAGACCGTGACCATCACGGCACCCTGCCGGATGACCGACGGGAGCGTGAAGGCGCACGAGGCGGGGTCATCGGCGCTGTTCACCCACACGCCCTCGACCTCGCCGTCCTCGTACACGGCGCGGTTGACGGCCGGGTCGTCGGTCGCGGTGATGACCAGCCGGTAGCCGGCCACATCCCCTCGCTGGTAGGGCCGCTCCTCCCAGCTGACCCGCTCGAGGGTGCGTATGTGGCTGTCGATATGGGGGGCGACGACGTGGACCCTGGCCCCGCAGGCGAGGAGTCCCTCGACTTTGCGGGCCGCGATCCGCCCCGCCCCCACCACCAGGCAGGGCTGGTGCTCGAGAACCAGGTTCACCGGGTACTGGGGTGTCTCGACAGGCATCGGTCCATTAAACCGGCGACGCCGGTCCAGCAGGCCGGTTCGAGGAGACAGCGCCGCCGTCCTCGCCAAGGTCGCCGACCATCCTCGCCCGGGGCATGGCCACCTCGAGGGGATGGCGCTCGTAGAAGCTGAGGATCTGCAGCTCGATCGAAAGGTCGACCTGGCGAAGAAGCACGTGATCGGGCGTCGTGAGCACCGCCGGGGCGAAGTTGAGCAGGGAGGTGATCCCGGCTGCGACCAGACGGTCGGCCACCCCCTGGGCAGCCGTCGCCGGCGTGGCGATGAGGCCGATGGCGAGTCGCTCGCGCTCGACAAGCTCTGGCAGATCGTCAACCGGGCTCACGACCAGGCCGCTCATGACCTCGCCGACCTTGGCCGGATCGTCGTCGACGAGGGCCGCCACCCGAAAGCCGCGCGACGAGAACCCCCGGTAGTTGGCCAGGGCCCGACCCAGGTTCCCAACGCCGACGATCACCACGGGCCAGTCCTCGTTGAGCCCGAGCTCGTGACCGATCTGGGCAGTCAGAAGCTGCACGTCGTAGCCGGCACCCCGCGTCCCGTACGAGCCGAGATAGGACAGGTCCTTGCGGACCTTGGCGGCGTTCTCCCCTGCCAGCTCGGCCAGCACCTCGGAGGACACCGTGGGCGTCCGCCCGTCGGCCAGCTCGAGCAGGGCCCGCCAGTACACCGGAAGGCGCGCCACTGTCGCCTCGGGGATGCGCCGGAGCCGTCCGTCGGCCATGACGAATCCTAGGCTGACCCGGGAGGTCGGCCCCATGATGAGCCGCAGGCGCGTCGCGCCAAGGCTGACCCGGGAGGTCGGCCCCAGGCGCTCAATGAAGGGCCCGGCGCAGCAGCTTGCCTGTCTTGCCGTGGGGCAGCTCCCTGGCGAAGCTGACCTCGGTGGGGCACTTGTAGCGGGCCAGCCGCTGGGCGCAGTAGTCGATCACCTCTGACGCCTCCAGGTGGGCGCCCGGCTCGAGGACGACGACGGCCTTGACGGTCTCACCCGATGACGGATGGGGCACACCGACCACCCCCGCCTCGGCGATGTCGGGATGGGTCACGAGCACCTCCTCGACCTCCGCCGGATAGACGTTGAAGCCGAGGACGATGATGAGGTCCTTGGCCCGGTCCACGATGTGCAGGTAGCCGTCCTCGTCCGCCACGGCAACGTCACCGGTCCGCAGCCACCCGTCAGGAGTGAGGACACGGGCGGTGGCCGCGGGATCGTTCCAGTAGCCGGCGAAGACGTTGGGGCCCTTGACCCAGATCTCGCCCGCGTCGCCAAGCAGCGTCTCCTGGCCGTTGCCGTCGACCAGACGCAGCTCGACGCCAGGCAGGGGCGCCCCGATGGCGCCTGGCTTGGGCCGCCCGAGCAGCAGCGACGAGGTCACGATCGGCGCCGCCTCGGTCAGGCCGTAGCCCTCCCACAGCGGGACGCCGAAGCGATCCTGCATGGCCCGTCCGACTTCCTCCGGCAACGGTGAGGCTCCGGACACGGCCAGGCGTATTGATCGCAGCTCGTCGCCGGTCGCTCCGGCGACCGCCACCCAGGCGGCGAACATGTGTGGGGTGCCGGCGACGATCGTCACACCCCGCTCGGCCACCAGGGCCAGGGTCGCGGCGGCGTCGAAACGCTCGACCAGCACCAGGCTGCCTCCGGTCAGGAGAGGCAGACCGAGGACCACGTTGAGGCCGAAGATGTGGAAGAACGGGATGATGCCCAGGCCGACGTCCTCGGGCCCCATGGCCTGGCCGGCGAAGCCCTGCACCTGGTCCAGGTTGGACCGCAGGTTCCCGTGGGTGAGCATGGCCGCCTTGGGATCACCGCCGGTGCCCGCGGTGAACAGCAGGGTCGCCAGGTTGGCGTCGGCCCGGACGACGGTGTCCGCTGGCGGCCCGGCGACGAGTGCCTCGTAGTCCTCGGCTCCGTCCAGCCGGCACCCTTCGGCCGCGACCACGGCCTCGAGCCCGACGGCCTGGCGGTCGAGATCGGCGCACACGCTCTGGCCGGCGCGCCCGATGACGGCCACACGGGGCCCGATGGCGCGCAGCTCGCGCTCGACGGCGACGAGCGGAAAGGCAGGATCTATCGGCACCGCCACGGCGCCCACCCCGAGGATGGCGACGTACGAGACGACGAAGGCCGGTGTGTTGGCGGACAGGATCGCCACCCGGTCACCCGGCTGGACGCCGAGGCGGGTCAGGCCGCCCCGCATCCCGGCCACCTGACGGCGGAGCCGGCCGTAAGTGATCACCGTGTCGCCGCTCAGCAGGGCGGGCGCGTCTGCCGGATGCGCATCGATGATGGAGGCTAGGTTCACGGTCCGCTCCTACTCCCGTCCGCGTCGGTCCTCTCGAGGACGACCCGATCGCCGGCGACCAGACCCAGCTCGCCAGCAGCCGACCGGCGATCCAGGACCACGGCGATCATGCCCCACGAGTCGACGACCAGTCCCACTTCACCGGGCCCGAGATCGGCGAAGGCCGAGACCCGGCGGGCCACTCCCTCGCCGCTCGCAAGGATCAGCCGGACGGGATCCCCGACATCGACGAGGTCCGCGGGCCGCGCCGCCAGCTGGGCATTCCCGAACCGATCGATCCAGAGGACCTCGGTGACGACGCCGGTGCCCTGACGGAACGGCGCCGGCCGGGGCCCGGGCACGAGGCTGGCGGGATCGATCTCCGGACCGAGGTCGCCCAGGTCGGCTCCCGCACACAGCTGCGCGGCCGCCGGCGCGAAGAGGTCGCGGCCATCGAAAGTGGCGCCCGCTCCCGGGTGGCACCGTCGATTGTGCAAGGAGACAGCCCGGCCCGGCCCGCCGAGGGCCTCGAACGCGGGGACCAGGAGCCCGTTGTCCGGACCGACCAGCGCCCAGCGGGGGTCAGGGCCGACCTCGAGGGCCACGGCCCGGCGACTCGTACCCACGCCCGGGTCCACAACCGCCAACACCACGCCGGGAGCCAGGAAGGGGACCGCTCGCTGGAGGGTCAGCGCTCCGGCCCTCACGTCGTGCGGCGCCACCTGGTGGGTGAGGTCGATCACGACGACCTGGCCGGCCAGCTGCCGGAGGACGGACTTGACCACCCCCACGAACTCGTCGTCGGTGCCGTAGTCCGAGAGAAACGAGATCGTGTCCCGACCCCGGCGTCGAGCGGACAACCCTGGAGCTGGAGAGGTCAGCCGGCCTCGGTGTAGCGAGCGGCGAGATACCGGTCGACGTCGTCCTCGCGGAGCCGGTAGGACTTCCCGACTCGCACGGCCGGCAGCTCACCGGCGTTGATGAGCCGGTACACGGTCATGCTGGAGACCCGAAGGAGGCTGGCGACCTCGGCCACCGTCAGGAAGGTGGCCGTCGCATACTGTGCCTTGTTCAGCGGAATCACCCCTCTCCACCCAGCAGCGACTGTACGCCAAGGCGGGCCGCCGCTCCACCCGGTCGCAGCTCCACCACTCAGGGAAGGCCGAGCTGGTGGGCCCGGTCGGTCGCGGCGGCGACGGCCTCGAGGACCGCCCCCCGGACCGCGCGCGACTCGAGGACCGCGAGTCCAGCGGCCGTCGTTCCCCCGGGAGAGACGACTGCGCTGCGCAGGGACTCCGGGCGATCCCCGGTCTCCAGCAGCAGCCTCGCCGAGCCCAGCACCGTCTGGACCACGAGATCCCGGCTCAGGGCCCAGGTCAACCCGTTCAGGACCCCGGCCTCGATCAACGCCTCCACCAGCAGGAACACGTAGGCCGGGCCCGATCCCGACAGCCCCGTCACGGCGTCGAGCAGGTGCTCGGGCACCCGCACGACCCGGCCGACCGAGCCAAGGACGTCCTCGGCCCAGCTCATGTCGGTCTCGTCGGCCCGACGACCGGCGGCGATGGCCGTGGCCCCCGCTCCGACGAGGGCAGGTGTGTTGGGGACGGCCCGCACCACGGCCGCGCCGCCACCCAGCCACTCCTCGAGCCGCTGGATGGGCACGCCGGTGACGATGGACAGGAGCCGCTCAGCGCCGGCCTCTGCCACCTGCCGACACGCGACCTCGGCGTCGTCGGGCTTCACGGCCAGCACGGTGCCGTCAGCAGCGACCGGCGTCGGCCCCACGGCGACTCCGGGATGGCGCTCGGACAACGCGGCGCGCACGTCCGGGAGCTTCTCGCTCACCGCCAGGTCCTGCGCCCCTGCCCAGGCCGTGGCGAGCAGCCCGCCCAACAGGGCCTCGCCCATCCGGCCCCCGCCGACGATCATCAGACGCCGTCTCGGACCCGCCATGGGCCGGGAGGCTACAGCGAACGCGGCCCGAGCAACCTCACGACAGCCTCCGCACTTCCCCGAACGGAAGCTGCCGGTCCGCCTCTCGGGCCGCGCCCCGGCACGGTAGCACCCGGGTGCGCGCCCAGTGTCAGGCCCGCCGGGGCCGACGGAAGCGGCTGGCGTAGCCGATGGACATCGCCGTCGGAAAGCACTCCTCGGTGTAGGCGTAGGCGGCACCCACGATGAGGTCCAGCCCGGCCTCGGTCACCTCGGCGATCGGGACCTGGCCGACCAGGTACACGGCGTCCTCGGCGCCGAGCGCGAAGCGCGTGCCGATCAGACTGGCGTTTCGGCGCAAGAGGTACTCGTAACACGCCTCGACGTGCTCCTCGGGAGCGGGCATGACCTGGGTCTCGTGGTGCAGGCTCCGCTCGCGCAGCGTCAGCCAGACGGTGATGACCGCCTTCTCTTCTCCCCGCATCCGCGCGTACCAGCGACGCGCCTCGGGGTCGTGGTCCACGGCCACCAGCATCGTCCCGGCTTCCAGCTGCCGGTCGGCCCAGCGGCTGATAAGGGCGGCGACCTCGTCCAGCTGGGCGGCCGTCGCCCCGCCGAAGCCCATCTAAAGGCAGTCGACCAGCTGGCGGTCGGTGAGCTCGGCGTAGAGCCCGCGCAGCCGGGCCGCCGCTCCCGACCACGTGTAAACCCGGGCTCGGGCGGCGGCATTCGCAGCCATCCCGATGGCCCCCGGCGTGTCGGCCAAGAGGTCAGCGACGAACCGGGCGAACTTGTCGGGGTCGCCACCTTCGACGAGGAAGCCGGTGCGGCCGTGGTCGACCAGCGTCCGCAGCCCGCCCACTGCCGAGGCCACCACCGGCGTCCCACAGGCCGCGGCCTCGAGGGCTACCAGACCGAAGGACTCCGAGCGGCTCGGCACCAGGCAGACGTCCGCCGATCGGTAGTAGGTGGACAGCATCTCGTGTCGTTGGGGAGGCACGAACCGGACGCTGGCTCCGAGGCCGAGCTCGTCGACGAGGGTGTGCAGCCGTGTCAGCTCGTCTTCCCCCCGGGGTCCGCTGGGGCCGCCGACGACGACGAGCACGGCGCCGCGCAGGCCCTCGCGCCGGGCCAGCCGGGCCAGGGTCTCCACCGCCAGGCTGGCCCCCTTGAGCGGTTGGATTCGCCCTACGAACAGCAGCACCGGCCGGTCCTCGGGTAGTCCCAGCGCCCGGCGGGCCTGGGGCCGGTGGCCTGGCGAGAAAAAGGCGTGGTCCACTCCCGGGGGGACGATCTCGATCCGCGACGGCTCGCCGCAATACAGCTCGGAGATCTGCTCGGCCTCGACCGAGCAAGAGGCCAGCACGGCGTCGGAGCAGCCGATCACGCGCGCCTCGGCCTCGGCCCGGCGGGCGGGTTCCGCCGCACCGACGTCCTCGGGGCTGGCCTCGGCCCGTACCCGGTCGAGCGTGTGGAACGTGGACACCAGGGGGAGCCCGAGCTCGTGCTTGAGGACGTGACCGGCCATGCCCGACAGCCAGTAGTTGGCGTGGATGGCGTCGGGGACTCCGGCCCAGCCTGGCGATCCGGCCGTCATCCGAGCGAGCACGCCATCGGTGAACTCGTCCACCACACCGGGCAGGGCCTCCTTGGGCAGAGGGCCCAGCGCCCCGGCGGGCACGTGATGCACCCGCAGGCCGGGCTCGACCCGCACCGTCGCCGGCAGCACGTCCGACCAGGCCCTCGTGTAGACGTCGCACTCGACGCCCGTGCGGGCCAGGGCAGCCGAGAGCTCGCGCACGTAGACGTTCATCCCACCGCCGTCGCCTGTGCCCGGCTGGGCCAGCGGGGAGGTGTGCATGGACAACACGGCCAGGCTTCGCATCGCCCGGTCACCCTAGCGGGGGGGTGCCCTCGAGCCTCGCTTGATCGGTCCGGCCCGCCGGCTCGGCCCGTACCGGTACACCGCCCGTCCCAGGACCGAACTCCTCGGAACGGGGCCGAAGCTGCGGCTGTCGGTGCTCACCGCGGGATCGTCACCGAGCACCGTGAGCCTGGCGTCGTCCACCCGCGCGACCCGCTTGACGAGGGTGCGGGCGGGCTGGCGAGGATCGGACAGGGCTACCAGGTCGCCGGCGCGGATCCGACGCCAGGCCAGGACCAGCAGGCGGTCGCCGGGCTCGAGCGTCGGTCGCATGCTGGCGCCGCGGACCTCCACCCGCCGCACGAGGCGCAGGCCGACGGCGCCAGCGGCGACGGCCACGAGGGCGGCGGTCACCCGGGCCGTGATCGTCCGCCTCGTCACGCTGTTGTTCTCCGCGCGACCGGCGATAGGGTAACCACGTGCGGAACTGGAGTCATCGAGCCCATCGAGCGTCTGTCCCAAGGAGCTTCCTCATGCGAATCGCCTCCCGTCTTCTCGCCCTCGTCGACCGCATCTCGGCCCCCGAGCTGGTCCATGCCCACTGCGACCTGCCCTGTGGCGTCTACGACCCGGCTCAGGCGCGCATCGAGGCCGACTCGGTGAAGGCGTGCATGGAGAAGTTCAACGCCTCCGACGACAACGTGTTCAAGACCCGCGCCGTCACCATCAAGGAGCAGCGGGCCGAGCTGGTCAAGCACCACCTCTGGGTGCTGTGGACGGACTACTTCAAGCCGCCGCATCTGGAGAAGTACCCGCAGCTGCACGAGCTGTTCTGGAAGGCGACCAAGACAGCAGGGGCGTCGAAGGCGACCAACGACGAGAAGGTGGCCCAGGACCTGCTCGACCAGATCGGTGAGATCGACAAGATCTTCTGGGAGACCAAGAAGGGCTGACCGATGCCGGGCGACTGAGAGCGTGCCTCAGCAGGCCCCACCCGACACCGGAGGCAGGACGGCGACCTCGTCGGCCTCGGCCACCGGGCAGTCGCCCGCAGCCGGCTCCCCGTTGACCCAGACCCGGCTCGCGGCCAGCACCTGGGCGAAGTCGTCGCCGAAGCGGGCGCGGGCCTCGTCCAGGATCTCGGAGACCGTGGTGCCAGGCAGCTCGGCGCGGCCGGTGCCCGCCGCTTCCCTCGCCGCCGCGAACAGGCGGAGGACGACCATCACCGTCCTTCCGCGGCCCGCGCCGGCCGGGCCTCAGGCGCCGACCTCGGCCCGACCATGGGTGATCACCCGATCACCCCGGCTGGAGGCCTCGAAGGCGTAGACCTGTCGTCCGTCGGCGGCACCGGCGTCGTACACCGTCGTGATCACGTCGTCGCCAGGGAAGACGTTGCCCGCGAAGCGCACGGCCAGTCGCCGCACGCGACTCGGGTCCCCATCGGCTCCCAGCCTCACGACAGCCTGACTGGACATCGCCATCGTGCACAGCCCGTGGGCGATGATGCCCGGCAGTCCCACGCTCTTGGCGAAGGCGTCGTCCACGTGGATCGGCATCATGTCCCCAGAGGCATCCCGGTACCGGAAGGTCTGGTCGTCGTCCACGTGCACGGAGTCCTCGCCCACCGGCGCCGATCGCGACGCTCGCGGAAAGGTATGGTCCGGGTTGTCCGGGCCTCCGCTCTCCCCGTCGGCCATGCCCCGTATGAACATGGTCACGTACTGGTCGAGCACCGGCTCCCCGCCGGAGGTGGTCGTGCTCCGCACCTTGATGGTGTAGCGCGTGCCCGACTTGACGGGACGGATGTTGAACGCCTCCGCCCTGGTGGTGATCCCGAGGCCGGGCACGAGCGGCTGGTGGAAGTGCATGTCCTGCTCGCCGTGCACGACCATCATGAGCGCCTCCGGCGGGACGATGACCACGGCCTGCTGCATGGCCTCCCAGGTGGGCACCACCCCGAAGACAGGCGGGGCGTACTTGCCCGAGGTGTAGGCCGGATTGTCGTCGTTGGTCGCCGCGGCGTAGGCCTTGACCCGCTCAGGGTCGATGACTGCCGTGCGCTCCTCGAAGACGGTCCCCAGCTTGTCCAGCGGCAGCGCCATCGTTGGTGTCCTCCCGTCGCTCGTCCGGTGGTCGAGGCTATCGGCCCATCGCCCCCGCGGGCCCGTTGGGAGCGATAGGTTCCCCGCCGTGGAGGTGGAGGTCGTTCGCAGCGCCCGGCGACGGCGCACCGTGCAGGCCCGGCAGGTCGGCGACATCTTGCGGGTCTCGATCCCTTCCACGATGAGCAAGGCCGAGGAGGACCGCTGGGTGGCCGAGATGGTCGGCCGGGTCGGGCGGAGGAGCGCGGCCGAGAGCGTCGACCTCGAGCGCCGGGCCCAGACCCTGGCCGCCCGCTACCGGCTCCCCCCGGCTCAGAGCGTCCGATGGGTCGACAACCAGCAGTGGCGCTGGGGGTCGTGCACGCCGGCCGACGGCTCCGTTCGGATCTCGACCCGGCTCGCCGGTCTGCCAGGGTGGGTCCTCGACTACGTCATCATCCACGAGCTGGCCCATCTGGAGGTCCCCCGCCACAACCGGGACTTCTGGGCCATCGTGAGCCGCTATCCCCGGTCCGAGCGGGCGCAGGGCTACCTGATGGCGAAGGGGATGGACGACCTCGACGCGCCCGGCGACGTCGATCCGCCGGCACCCACCCCCTCCCCCCGTCGCCGCCGGCAGTTCACCCCGGACCCGGCCCAGGGGCAGCTGCCGTGGTGAGGGCGCCGACCGGCTAATCGCTGACGGCGACCGGATCGGCCGGCGGCTCATCAGCCGAGGACCCGAGTCCCGCGCCCGGCTGCAGCCGGGCGCCGATCTCGCCGAGCAGCCGCTGGGCGAGCCCGGGTGTGAGCATGTCGGTGCCGTGGCCGTCGCCCGGGCACCACCAGAGATCCTTGGGCTCCCGGGCCCACTCGTAGAGCTGCTCGGCGTGCTCGGGACCGAAGTACTGGTCGTCGGGATTGTGGACGATGATGGTGAAAGCGGGGGAGATCGATCCCACCACCTCACCCGAGTCGGGCACGGGCTCACAGTTCGACACCACCCGGGTCCGCAGCAGCAGCCCGAGCACCATCCGCCCGAAGGCCGAGCCGATGAAGCGACGCAGCCGGTCCCAGCCTTCACGGTCGAACGATCCCGACCAGGCCGGAGCGCTGATGGCCACGGTGCCCGCCACGCCGTGGTGCCGACCGGCGTGAAGCAGCACGGCAGCGCCACCAAGGCTCGTGCCCACGGTGACCACGGGAAGCCCCGGCGTCGCCGCGGCGACGACGGTCGCCACGTCTCCTGGCTCCTCCACACCCATCGTGCAGCGCCCACCGGATGCGCCGTGCCCCCGAAGGTCGGGGACGAGGACGTGCACCTCCTGGGCCAGGCGCCGGGCGAACGCGTGAACGGCGGGCGTGCGCGACGAGTTGACGAAGCCGTGCACCAGGACGACCGTGGCCGGCGCCGACGGCGGTCCTTCCAATCGAGCCCCGGACAGACGCGTGCCGTCCGTGCTCACCAGGCGCAGTCGCTCGGCGGGCCGGTAGCGCGGCGCGAACACGTACCGGCTCAGGTAGTTGGCCACGGCGGCGGCGGCGAGCCGGAGACGCTCGCCGACGGAGTCGACCCCCTGCACTAGGACTGGCCTGATGAGCCGCGCACCTCGCGCTCGGCCGTGGCCTGGTCGTCGAGGCAGAGCCGAGCCTCGGGCTTGGCCTCGAGCCGCGAGTCGCCGATGAGGCGCCCGCAGGCCTCACAGGTCCCGTAAGTGCCGTCGTCGAGACGACGCAGGGCCAGCTCGACATCAGCCAGCTCGGCCTCCACCTGCTCGAGGATCGAGACGTCCCGCTCCCGATCGAACGTCTCGGTGCCGATGTCGGCCTGGTGCTGGGCCGACGAGGAGAGCTCGGCCAGGCTGTCCTCCTCCGACTGAGTCGTCAGGCCACCCTCGATGAACTCGTCACGGAGGGCCCGAAGCCGATCCTGCTCGGCACCGAGCTGGCCGCGCGTTGCCTCGGCGTCCATCACCCGGATGGTAACCCGACCAGGCGACAGGCGTGCCGACCGGATGCGCCGAGCAGTCCGAGTGGACTCTCGGTACCCTGGGGCCAGTCGCACCGGTGGACATGCGCTGGCCCCGTTTGTGGGGAAACAGGACTTCCGTGTCGCCCTCCGTGCCCGAGCCGAAAGGCCACCATGGCACTAGGAACCGTTCCAGCAGCGTCGGCCACGCCGCGCCTGCGTGGAGACGGGGTCGAGAACTGGGCACCGGGGGTCCGCCGTGTCCGGTGAGCGCCCCGGCACGGGATCCGCCGTCCGGGTGCTCATCGTCGGCGACCGGGACATCGTGCGCGCCGGGCTGGCCGCCGTCCTGCGCCCCTACGAGGGGCGGGTGGTGGTCGCAGGCGAAGGCGCTGGGCTCGCCGATGCTCTCACCGAGAGCGCCAGGTCGCTCGCCGATGTCGTGCTCTTCGACGCCCGCCTGGCCGCGGGCGACGGCCTCGACGAGGTGGACCAGCTGGTCGAATCGTGGGGCGGCCATCGCGTCGTCGTCGTGGCCAGCCCGGACGAGGCTCGGTTCGCCTTTCCGGTGCTGGAGCGGGGCGCCGCCGGATTCCTGTTGCTCTCGATCGCCGGAGATGAGCTGGTCCAACAGCTCGAGTCCGTGCGTGAGGATTCCGTCGTGATGGACCCCGTCCTGGCTGGCTCCCGGGGTGGGATCGACCACTTCGACCTTGCCGTCTGGCCCGGATCCGAGCTGGGCCTGACCCGACCGCAGAGCAGGGTGCTGGAGCTGCTCGCCAGGGGTGACCGCACGACAACCGTCGCCGGTCAGCTGGGCATGAGCGAGGTGGAGGTCAAGGGGCACGTGCGCTCGGCGTATCGCCGGCTGGACGTGTCGGACCGCCCGCATGCCCTGGCCCGATTGGCACAGGCGGGGGTGTTCCGATGAGCTCACCCGAGACGGTGGGCGCGGCCGCCAGGCCAGTGCGCGTCGTGCTGGTCAACGACGACGAGATCATCATGGAAGGGCTGCAGGGGATGCTGGCCCGCCATCGCGACCGAGTGGAGCTGGCCGGCGGTGTCCTGCTCAGTGACGACGTGGCCGAGACGGCGCTGGCCTTGGACCCCGACGTCGTGCTGTTCGACATCAACATCCAGGGGACCAGCGGACTCGAGGTGGCCGCGCAGATGGTCGCCGACAAGCCACCCTTCCGCGTGGTCGTCTTCACCGACGACGCTGACGAGCGCCGACTCTACGAGGCGTTGCGCCTGGGAATCTCCGGCTACCTGCTCAAGTCGTTGAGCGGCGCCCAGCTGGCGGATCATCTGGTGCGGGTGCGCGACGGCGAGGTGGTCGTCGACCCCACCATGGCGACCAGAATCGCCATGCGGGCTGCCCACCTCGGAGGCAGCCGCATCTGGCCTGGCAGCCAGATGGGCCTGTCGCAGCGGGAGAGCGAGGTCTTGAGCCTGCTCGTCGACGGTCTCAGCAATCGCCTGATCGCCGCCCAGCTGGTCGTCGGCGAGGAGACGGTGAAGACCCATCTCCGGTCCATCTACCGCAAGCTCGGAGTGAACGACCGCGCCCAGGCGATCGCCACCGCCCTTCGCCAGGGCATGTTCTCCTGAGGGGCGGCAGCCTCAGCCGAGCTCGAACCAGACGGCCTTGCCCCTCCCCTGCGGGGCGACGCCCCACGAGGCGGCCACGGCGTCGACCAGCTTCAGGCCGCGACCACCTCCGAGCTCGTCAGCCTCCGATCGGGGGCTGGGTTGCTCGTCGCTCTCGTCGAGCACCACCACCCGCAGCCCATCGCCGGCCGCCCGCATCGTGACCGCCACCTCGGTGCGGGCGTGGATGATGGCGTTGGTCACCAGCTCGCTGGTCAACAGGACGGCCGCCTCGGTCTGATCCTGGCGTCCCCACTCGAGCAGCGTCCGAGCGACGAACTCTCTGGCCGCCCGCGCGCTGGTGGGGTGGGGGCTCAGTCGGATGCTTGCTTCCATTCTGCTCCCCGAGGGCGCTCTTCCCCCTTATCCCCCAAATGGGGGTAATCCCTAACCTCAGGCCCTGGTGATCCGCCGGAAGAGGCGGCGTGGACGATCAGGCAGGGCCGATCATGAAGGGGCGGCGTCCAGGAGCCAGCCCACGTTGCCGCCGTAGAGGCGGTGAGAGGCGGGCTCCTCGACCGGGCCACAGAGATGGCGGTACTCCTCGAGGGGCTGGGCCAGCCCCTCGGCGTGGGGAAAGTCACTGCAGAACATGAACAGCTCGCCCGCCTGGCCGATCAGCCGGTCCGGCCGCTCGTAGCCGAACGCCGCCACCCGGACCTGACGCCGGATGTACTCGCTGGGCCGTAGCTCGAGGGCGTGGAGAGGGCGCCCGTTGAACCGGGCATGGAAGTCGAAGCCGCCGTCGAGCATCAGGAGGAACATGGGCACCCAGATCGCCGACAGCTCCATCACGCCCACCCTGAGGTCGGAGTGCCGGGCCAGCACACCGTTGACGGCGAGGTCGGCCAAAGCCAGCGCTGGCGGCGTCCAGATGAACACCGACGACAGCACCGGGGCCACCTCGTCGGGGTCGCCCGCGTACCAGCCGTCATGGAAGGGGTTGGGGAAGTTGGCGACGTGGAAGACCGGTGAGACGCCGTGCTCCTCGAAGGCCGACCACGCCCAGTCGAGATCGGGATGCGACAGGGGCCGGCCGTCCACTAGTGCAGGGGCGATCATGGCCAGGTGCAGGTCGCCGGCCGCCATCAGCCGTAGCTGCTCCTCCAGGAACGGGCGGTCCCGAAGGCTGAGATGGGCGACGGGGTGGAGCCGGCCCCGCCCCTCCTGGGCCACGGCCACGGCCCAGCGGTTCCATGCCGCCATGTTCACCTGCGTGGCATGGAGGTCCGAGGCCAGCGGTCGTTCCCACAGCAGCCCGAAGTTGGGGAAGACGACGGCCTCGTCGAGCCCCATCTCGTCGAGACGGTCGCGCCGGACGGCCGGATCCCAGAAGTGTCGGGGGAGGGCCTCGTCATACGGGCGCTCCGCGGGCAGTCCCTGGCGGACGCGCTCCCGGTAGGCGCCCATGCTCGACACGTCGCCCGGGTGGTGGACCTCGGCCAGGTGGATCCGGCGATCCCCGAGCATGAGCCAGGCGTGGCCGAGCTCGTCGTCGCATATCCGGAGGGCCACATGACGGTCATCGGGGTCGGCGTACTCGGCCCAGAGCCCCCGCCCTTCGTAGAGGTGGGTGTCAGCGTCGATCACCTTCACTGCGGCGAATCTAGTCCGACCGCTTGGGGCACCACGGGTTGGCCGGCACGCCGGCGCAGGGGTTGGGCATGCTCGCCAGGTCGGGGGGCAGAGGGTGCATCACCACCTGTGTGCGCCTCGGGTAGTTGGTACCGGGCAGGCACAGCGTGCCGCTGGAGACCGGCCCCAACGAGGCCGACTGCGAATCGCACGCGACCTCGTCGAGGAACGGAACGTTGAGGTCCGGCGGGACGGTCTGGCCGGTGCAGGTCGGGTAAAGAGTCTGGAGCAGAGGAGGACTGGTGCTGATGGAGCCGCCGCCCTTCTCGGTGTTGCCGGCGAAGCAGTCCGTCGGTCCTGGCTCCAGGTTGACCGCGCCGATATCGCCGTTGGTCGGATTGCCGAAAAATCCGTTGTTGGCATAGGTATTGCCGATCAGAGCATCGCCGTACTCGTCGAAGATGCAGGCGGCTGGAGTGAGAGTGCCGCCGGTGCACGGAGGACCACTATCGGGATAGGGGACGACGATCGTGCCCCAGGCGCCGTTGTTCTCGAACGAGTTGTCCATGACCGTGTCGTTCCGGCCCCCAGAGACCGACATGCCGGTACCGACAGGGCCAGCCGCCGCCGATCCCGCCGAGGGGACGTCCGGGTTGTTGTTGTCGTGCACGTGGTTGTGCATGAAGACCCAGCAGGAGTGCGTGTGGGTGATGGGGCTGATGGCCCCACCGGGGCAGGCGCCGTCCTGGGGCGGGGGGTTGTCGCCATTCTGGCTGTTGGTGTCGAAGCCGTCCTCGTTGTGATCGAACTGTGAGTTCTCCACCACCAACCGCCCGCCGGAGTTGGAGCCCGAGTAGCCGAGCGCGTTGTACTCGGACCAGGCGTGGTTCACGGTCTGGTCGCAAACGTTCTGGCACGCCCCGATGTAGTAGCCCGAATCGTTGAAGTTGCTCGCGTAGGTCTGGTCCCAGATGCCGCCACTCCAGTTGCTGGAGAAGATCCCGTACTGGGCGGCGGTGCTCTCACCGCCGTAAAAGGTGCTGGTGGCGGTGAGGTAGGAGCCGCCGTACCCCCAGCCCCCCACGTGGGCGCTGTCGGCGCCCCCGTTCCACCAGATCTCGTTGCCCGTCTGGCCGCCCGGTCCCGCCAGGAAGTTGCAGGCAGTCAGGTTCTGCACCCAGACGTTGTTCGCCTTCCAGACCATGATGCCGTTGAGGCCCTGATTCCCACCGGAGCCAGCCGGCCCGAAATTCTGGTCGGCGGCGTTGCTGCCGCACTGTGGTGATCCGGGCTTGGTGCCGTCGATCACCACGCTGTTGCGGTCCATTCCCCGGATCCAGAGCCCCGGAGTCTGCACGAGCACCCCGGCCGGCGTGTCGGGCGCACCTTGTGGAGCGCTACTCGCTGTCGTCTTGTAGTCGCCCGGCCCGACCAGGATCCAGTCGCCCGGGTGCGCCGCGTTCACGGCCGCCTGGACGGAGCCGAAGGTGCCGGGAATGCCGTGCCACGAGCCGACCCGAAGAACCCGGGGTGCGGGAGACGTCGCCGCAGACGATGCCGGCGCAGCGGCGAGGGCGCTCAGTGCCAACCCCAAGGCGCCAACCAGCGCGAGAGAAGGCCTCTTGCCGATCGACACCCGCATTTCCCCAGCTCCTCGCCGACCTGTCGGGATGGGCTACTTCTCCAGGGAGGCGGGCGACTCCTGCCCCCGGGACTCGGGCGGCGACTAGCGGTCCCCCGCCTTTCGGGCCTCGAGCGCGAGATCGTGATCGACCATCACCTTGATCAGGGTGTGAAAGTCCAGCGTCGGCTCCCAGCCCAGCTCTTTGCGGGCCTTGCTGGCGTCGCCGATGAGGACATCCACCTCGGCGGGACGGAGGAAGCGACGATCGGTGCCGACGTACGGCCCCCAGTCATCGATGCCTATGGCGCCGAACGCCACGTCGAGCAGCTCGCGGATGGTGTGGGTCTGCCCCGTCGCGACCACGTAGTCACCTGGCTCGTCCTGCTGGAGCATGCGCCACATGGCGTCGACGTAGTCGCCCGCGTAGCCCCAGTCGCGGGAGGAGTCGAGGTACCCGAGCGTCAGGGTGTCCTGGAGGCCGAGCTTGATGCGGGCCACGGCGTTGGAGACCTTGCGGCTGACGAACTCGAGGCCGCGCTTGGGCCCGGTGTGGTTGAACAGGATCCCGCTCGAGGCGTGGAGCCCGTAGGACTCCCGGTAGTTGAGCGTCGTGTAGTGCCCGAAGACCTTCGCCGTGCCGTATGGAGATCGTGGGTGGAACGACGTCGTCTCGTTCTGGGGGTTCTCCCGGACCTTGCCGAACATCTCCGAGGACGACGCCTGGTAGAAGCGGATGGGATTGGCCTGCGACCCGCCGACGACCCGGATCGCCTCCAGCAACCTGAGCACCCCGGCGCCGCTGATGTCCGCGGTGAGCTCGGGTTGGCGGAACGACAGGGCCACGAAGCTCACCGCGCCCAGGTTGTAGACCTCGTCCGGCTGGACCTGCTCGAGCACGGCGATGAGCGACGAAAGGTCCTGAAGGTCCCCTTCGATGATCTCCAGCTCGGGTGTCTCGTCCTGGACCATCTGGATCTTCGGGTTGTTCTGGCCGCGGACCATGCCGTAGACGTCGTAACCCTTCCCGACGAGCAGGCCGGCCAGATGCCGGCCGTCCTGGCCGGTGATCCCAGTGATCAGGGCGCGGGGCACGGACGGGCATGCTACCTGCGACCCGAGAGCGTCAGCGTGCGCCGGGCGGTCGCTCGGAGATGTAGACGACGGTATCGCCGGCCGTCCCCAGCAGGCGGGAGCCGGGTGGCGCCGTCGGTGGCGACTCACCGCTCTGGTACAGCGCAACCACGGCCGCCTCGTGACCTGTCGCGGCGCTGGTGCCGAAGAGCGTGGCCCAAGCCTGAGGGACGGTCGGGCGCACCCCGTGCTGGTTCAACTGGTCGGCCAGCCCCACCCCGAGGGGCCAGCTGTCATGCGAGCGGATGTCAACGAGCACCGAGGTGTCGGACCGACTGAGCTGGGGATCGACGAGCCGCCAGGCCTGGCCCACGTCGGCGTCAGACTGGGTGGACACCGGGGCCAACTGCCCAACCTTCACGGCGAAGATCACCGCCACCGCAACGGCGCCAGCAGCCAGGACGACGCTGACACCAACCATCGTCCTGACCGCACTCGGCCATCGAGCAGGGTGTTGCACGAGCTCGCGGGTGTCACCGCCAAGGAAGGCGACCCCCAGACCGATCGCCGCCACGACCGGCAGGGCGATCTCCCATAGCACGAGATAGCCGTAGATCGGACCGACGACCCTCGTGGCGGAAGCAACCGATACGAGCTGGCCGACCAGGCTCGCGAGCCCGAGGCTGAAGGCGAACCGCTGCCGGCGCCACCATCCGGCGGCGACCGCCGCCACGGCGACAGCGAGGGCCAGCAGTAGGGCGACATCGTGAGACCCGGACAGGGGCAAGCCGTTGTCGATGCTCCGGAAGCCGAGCTGTGAGTCCACCGCCCCGACGGCCTGCAGGGCCGAGCTCACGCCGTGGTGCGGGTGGTCACTGGTGAAGAACTGCCAGAGGAGGCTGAGATTGCCCGGCTTGTCGCGGATCTGTTGCACCACGGGTGGGACCCACATGGCGACCAGGGCGGCGACACCGAGCGCGGCGAGCGCCACCGCCTGGGCGGTTGGCAGGAGGCGTGGCCGGGGCTGACCCCGCCCGGCCCTCCGTCCCAGCACATGCCCGAGCAGGGCCAGCAACACCAGCGCGGCAACGGCGGGCGCCGTGCCGATGTCGGTCTGGACCAGGTAGGAGCCCACCAACAGCGAGCCGAGGAGGCACAGAAACGATCCCGTGGCTCCGCCGGCGCACAACACCGCCAGAAGGCACAGCGGGATGATGACCGCATCAGGGTTCCACGGGGTGCGCAGCAGCGCCGGCCCCAGGGCTATCGCCAGGTAGCCGACGCAGATGGCCGACAGCAGCGCGGCCCGGGCACCGACGCGGCGCCAGACGGTGGCCACGGCCAGCACGGCGGCCAGGGCGTTGATCGCGGCGCTGCCGAAGAACTCGGCCTGGCCTGGCGCGAGCGCGTGCGAGGGCAGCGACTGCAGGTAGAAGTAGGCGGGGCCGGGGTGGTGCCAGCCGAACCGGTCATAGGGCCCCAGCAGTTGGTGCCAACCAGCCGCCGCCTTGGTGGCGAGACCGATGAGAGCCGGGTCCCCACCGAGGTAGAGCGGCAGGTGGCCGGGGGAGACGGCGATGAGGGCGCACTCGAGGGCAAAGGGAACGGCCACCGCGAGTATGGCGAGGCCCCCCAGCACTCCCCGAGGCTCGAAACGGAGCCCGCCGGTCTCGCCGGGTTCATGGGCCGTCGCGCCCTCCAGGGTCCCGACGGCACCTCGTTTGCCCAGGCCGAGGGCCATCGACCGGTCAGCCGAGCCGCGGAAGGAGCGCCTCGGCGATTTGCACGGCGTTGAGCGCGGCCCCCTTGCGCAGGTTGTCGCCCGAGACGAACAGCGCCAGGCCGTGGGCGCTCCCCGGGTCGCTTCGAAGCCGGCCGACGTGGACGGGATCGGACCCGGCGGCCGCTAGAGGTGTCGGGACAGCGTCGACACGCACACCAGGGGCCGAGGCGAGAAGCTGGGTCGCCCGGTCCACAGGAAGGTCACGTTCGAACTCGGCGTTCAGCGAGAGGCTGTGGCCCGTGAACACCGGTACCCGCACACACGTGCAGGAGACCGCCAGCTCGGGGAGATCGAGGATCTTGCGGCTCTCGTCCCGGAACTTGTGCTCCTCGGATGTCTCGTCGTCGATCATCCTGCCCGCCATCGGGACGACGTTGAAGGCGATGGTGTCCGGAAAGACCGAGGGCGCTGGAAGGTCCACAGCCGAGCCGTCGAAGGTGAGATTGGCCGCGCCTTCCGCGCCCTTGCGCAACTGCTCGTCGAGCTCGGCCACCCCTGCGCCGCCGGCGCCCGACACGGCTTGGTACGTGGAGACGGTCAGTCGTCGGAGCCGGGCCTCGTCGTGGAGCGGTTTCAGGACGGGCATGGCCACCATTGTCGTGCAGTTGGGATTGGCGACAATGCCCTTGACCACAGCCGACAGCGCATCGCCGTTGACCTCGGGCACGACGAGCGGGACCTCCGGGTCCATCCGCCAGGCCGATGAGTTGTCAACCACGATGGCGCCGGCTTCCGCCAGCCGGGGAGCGAGGATCCGCGACGCTCGCGCGCCGCAGGACAGCAGGGCGAGATCGATGCCCCGGAGGTCGGCGACCTCGGCGTCCTCCACCTCGACCTCGCTGCCGGCCCACGGCAGCTGGCGGCCCGCCGAGCGCGACGAGGCCAGGAGGCGGAGGTCGTCGATCGGGAAACGGCGCTCGGCCAGCACCGCGCGCATCACGCCGCCCACTTGACCGGTGGCTCCAAAGATGGCGAGTCGCACCCCGCGATACTACGTGCCGCCGAGGGCCCGAGTTCTGACGGTCGGCTTCCTGCCCTCCGGTCGGCTTGGGGCTCAGGCCAGCTTGAACGCCTCGTGCAGCGCCTGGACGGCTCGCTCGACGTCCTCTGTCCGAACAACACACGAGATGCGGATCGAGGACGTCGAGATCATCTCGATGTTGATCCCCTCGCCGGAGAGCGTCTCGAACATGGTGGCTGTCACCCCCGGGTGGGTCTTCATCCCCGCCCCGACCAGGGACACCCGTCCCACGTCACTGTCGCTGGTCACCCCCGACGCGCCGATCTCTTGGGACAGGTCCCTCGTGACGTCGAGGCTCACGGCCAGATCGTCCTTCGGGACCGTGAAGGAGATGTCGGTCGTGCCGTGGAGTGAGGTGTTCTGCACGATCATGTCCACGTTCACCGTCCGGTCGGCCAGGGCGCGGAACAGACGCGCCGCGATGCCGGGGCGGTCCAACACTCCGGCCACCGTGACCTTGGCCTCTGAGGTGTCGTGAGTCACCGCCGAGACGATCGCCTGCTCCATGGAAAGGTTCTCCTCCTTGACCCAGGTACCGGGCTCCCAGGTGAAGCTGGACCGGACGTGCAGCGGTACCCCATGACGTCGGGCGAACTCCACCGAGCGCAGGGCGAGGACGCGCCCTCCGGTGGCGGCAATCTCCAGCATCTCCTCGAACGAGATCTGGGAGATCCGATGGGCGTCCGAGGCGATACGGGGGTCAGCGGTGAACACCCCCGAGACGTCGGTGTAGATCTCGCAGGCCTCGGCACCGAGGGCCGCGGCGAGCGCCACTGCGGTCGTGTCGGAGCCACCCCGACCGAGCGTGGTGACATCGCGGCTGGACGAGACGCCCTGGAAGCCGGCCACCACGGGCACCTTGCCCTCGGCCACCGCCTCCCGTATTCGGTCACCCTTCACCTCGACGATCATGGCCTTGGTGTGCGTCGTATCGGTGATGATGCCTGCCTGACTCCCGGTGAAGGACGAGGCCCCCACGTTCAGCTCGGCCAGAGCCATGCAGAGCAGCGCCGTCGATATCCGCTCCCCCGTGGTGAGGAGCATGTCCATCTCCCGGCCCGGCTGGACCCGACTCACGTCACTGGCCAGCCTGATGAGGTCGTCGGTCGCCTTGCCCATGGCGCTGACGACCACCACCACGTCGTGGCCCCGACGGCGGGTGCGAGCGACGTGGTCGGCGACCGCCCGTAGCCGCTCGGTGTCGGTCACCGAGGACCCGCCGAATTTTTGCACCAGAAGGGCCACGGGCTTCGAGGCTATCCGCCCTCGACGACACGGCCATCACAGCGTCGTCAGCCCTGACGCTCAGGAGCAGCTCGCGCTGGCCAGTCCGCTGTTGAAGTCGTAGGTGATGTCGCCGTGTTGGAAGTTGCTCTGACGGCCACCCGTGATGGCCATCTCGTCGCTCGTCGGATAGCCCAGACAGCTCGTCTCCCAG
>DASXCO010000067.1 GCA_036491125.1 Acidimicrobiales bacterium
AGCGACAAGACCTGTGGCCGGACATCCTGCCCGTGGTCGCGGCCATGTCCGAGCCCTCTCGGCGCAAGGTCGTCAATCTGCCGATCCTGAAGGAACCGGCCGTGCAGGAGCGAGTGGTGGCCGCCGCCGACCACCACACCCTGTGGGGTGTCGTCCTGCCGCTCGTCGAGCTGATGACCCCCGACACTCGAGCCGTCGTGGCGGGGGTCGTGGCAGCCAAGGATCGCGCCACCCTCGAGGGAGCCGGCGAGGCGGCGCTCATGGGAGAGCAGTGGGACAGTCTCCTGGACCTGGCCGCGCTGATGCCGCAGACCAAACAGGACGAGCTGGCGGTGATCGTCTCCGCCTTCGGCGAGGTGGACCCAGACCTGTTCAGGAGGGTCGCCGCCGCCGCCGGTCAGCGCGGCTTCGGGGCCAGGTTCGAGGCCGCCGGCGTGACGCTGCCGCCCTGAAACGAGTCGGCCGACGCCGCAGCTCGGTGAGGTAGTACCAGCCTCTCAGCGCGCCGTCACGACGGGAGCGCGCCGCGCACCGGAGCGAGCTGGGCCATGGCGTGCCGGTAGCCGAGCTCGACCAACTCGTCCAGGCGCTTCCAGTCGAAGATGCCGAAGTCCTGCGAGGGCATGCGGACGTACACATCGGCTCGCTCGGCGGCGAGGTCCATGCTCGTGGCACTGCTCAGCATGGCGCTGCGCACCAGGATCTCGCTCAGCCGGGGCGGCGCATCCAGCGCCCCGTGACGTAACAGGGCTCCGGGGTCGGGCCCATCGAGCCCTGCTCCGGGAGCTCGCAAGTAACCGTCAGTGCTGACGTTGCAGGCGATGATCGCCCCGCGCTCGAGGCGCTGCATGACGCCCGTGGGCAGGTTGTCGAGGACGCCACCGTCGCATAGCAGCTCGCCCTCGTAGGCGATCGGCGGAGCGATCCCCGGGACAGCCATGCTCGTGCCGACCCACACCGCCAGCGGGCCACGATCGTGCACGACAGCGTCGCCGGTCGTCAGATTCGTCGAGACGCAGAAGTACGTGCGTCGCAGCTCCTCGATCTGAGTGTCGCCGAAGATCTCGGCCAGACGAGCACCGAACTTCCGCCCTTGGATGAGCGAGACACGCGGCAATGAGTAGTCGTTCAAAAAGTTGTTACGGACGAAGGTCTCCCGCGCCACATGAGTCATCTCGACGCTGTCGAGACCGAGGGCCAAGAGGGCTGACACGAAGGCACCCATGCTCGTTCCGCCAGCCACGTCGATCGGCACGCGGAGCTCCTCCAGGGCCCGGATGAGCCCGATGTGGGCAAAGCCGCGCGCCCCGCCACCACCCAGCACCACACCGACGCCGTGACCGGCGACCTGGCGCGCCAGGGACGCCAGCTCGGCCTCGCCCCAGGGGTGTACGAAATAGCGGGCGCGCGCACCGGTCAGGTCCATCCAGGCCAGTGTGTGAGCCGACGATTCTCCCTCCGGTCTCAGGAACACCAGCTCGACGGGCGCAAGGAGCCCCAGCGAACGAAGCTCCTGGAGGACGCGTACGGGTCTGGGGCGGGCGCTCGCCTCGGTCAAGACGAGGACGCGGTCGGCGTTGTGCAGGCAACGCAACGCCCAGGTGTCGCGGTCGCTGTCAGCGGCATAGACCAGGTAGCGGTGTCGCCCCTCCAGATCGTTCATCCAGGCCGCCAGCCGGGAGCTGCCCTCGGCGTCGGAGAGCGGCGTCTGCGAGGCGCCAGGGCCGAGGGTCGCGTCGACGTGCGCTGCCGTGATCAACCGAGCCTCGGGCCATCCCGAGAGCTGACGGACGAGGGCCTCGGCCAGCGCCATGACCGGCAGATGAGGCGAGGCCGGGATCACGGCGAGTGTCCCGTGGACCTCCGTCGCGCCCTGGACTCGGATCTTGCGCTGCTCGCGCAGGCGGACGACCATCAGGCGCGAAAGGGCCCGCTGGGCGCCGGAATGGTGGTCGAGGAAGTCAAGGAACTCGCGCTGTTCGAAGCCGAGGAGGATGCTGTCGCGCACGGCCCGCACCGTCGACGTCCTGGGCTCTCCCATCAGGACCCCGACCTCGCCGACCGGCTCCAGACGTCCGACGTAGCCGAGGAGCTCGCCGTCTGCGGTCTCCTGCAGTCGTCCGCGAACGACGACGTAGCAGTGCGTCGGCGGGTCGCCTTCCTTGTACAGACGGGCGCCGCTGCGGAGGTCCTGTCGCTCAGCCAGCGACGAGAGAGCGGTGAGCTCCTCCTCTTTCAAGGCCGAGAACACGGGCATCTCGGCCAGGACCGAGCCGAGATCCACGAGTACCCACGGATTCGCCGTCACCCACCACCCTCATGTCAGGCCGAGGTTGGCGCGCACCAGGGCCAGGGCCTCGTCGATGCGCCCCGGATCCCGGCCGCCGGCCAGGGCCAGCTCGGGGCCCTTGCCCCCACCGCCGCCCACGATGCGGGCGGGCTCGGCC
>DASXCO010000068.1 GCA_036491125.1 Acidimicrobiales bacterium
GTCCACCTCCGAGCCGGGGTGCACGTTCTGGCCCAGGTGGGGGAAGGTGGCGCTGAGCGGGTAAGCGGTCGAGAAGAAGTCGTAGGCCCCGCCGACCGCCCGGTACACCACGGCCAGGGTCAGCGCGATGACAGCGACCACGAGGACCAAGCGGGGGCCGGGCCGCATCATCCGGCTCACTCGATCTCTGAGTGCGGAGTCTGCTGCCATGTGTCATCCCCTGGTACCCGCCGCCGAGAGCGACCAACACGTCGTCGAGGTGCCGCTTGTCACAGCGGGGTGTGCGGGCGCGCAAGGCCGTCGGACACATTCGTCGATCGTGGCCGCCAGGGACATCGCCGCTCCCTCGGTCCCGGCTCACCGCTCGCGGGTGGCCGGTCTCGGCGTTTCTCTGGTTCCGCGGGGAGATCGTCGACGGCGAGCCCGCCGGTGATTAGACCTCGTCCTCGCTCTCGGACAGCTCCTCGGGGTCATCGAGGTCGCCGCCAACTTCAGCAGCCTCGGCCTCGTCGAGCGGCGACTGGTCGTCCTCCTGCTCGTCATCGAAGTCGATCTCGCTGTCCTCCGACGGATCCTCCGCCGAACCGTCGTCGCCATTGTCGCTCATGCCCGCGGTTCTATCGGACCCGAGCCCGCGCCGCGGCGGGCCTGGGCCCCAGCTTGACGTCGACGTCAACCTTTCTTCTTGCTAACGTCAATGGCAGCTCATGACCTCGGACACACTCGGGACCGAATTGCCGGCAGACGGAGCCGACGCCGCCGCTGATGGGCGCGGCTACCAGTGGACGGCGCTGACGATCACGACCCTCGGCATGCTGATGGCGACCATCGACGGCTCGATCATGCTGATCGCCCTCCCCGACATCTTCCGCGGCATCCATCTCGATCCCCTTCAGCCCGGCAACAGCTTCTATCTGCTGTGGATGATCCTCAGCTTCCTCGTCGTCACGAGTGTCCTCGTCGTGAGCCTGGGACGGCTCGGAGACATCTACGGCCGGGTGCGGATGTACAACCTCGGCTTCGCCCTCTTCACCTTCTTCTCCCTGCTGCTCACCGTCACCTGGCTGACCGGGCCGGCCGCAGGGCTCTGGTTGATCATCGTCCGCGTCTTCCAGGGCGTCGGCGCCGCCTTCCTCATCGCCAACTCGGCCGCCATCCTCACCGATGCCTTCCCCGACAACAAGCGGGGGTTCGCACTGGGCATCAACCAGGCCGCCGGCATCAGCGGCACCTTCATCGGCCTGGTGCTCGGCGGCGTGCTGGCACCGATCAACTGGCGACTCATCTTCCTCGTGTCGGTACCGATCGGCCTGTTCGGCACGATCTGGGGCTACCTGCAGCTTCGGGAGGTGAGCCGCGGGGATCGCGCCCGCATCGACTGGGCCGGCAACATCACCTTCGCCCTCGGCTTGGTCCTGATCATGGTGGCCATCACCTACGGCATCCAGCCCTATGGCACGCACACGATGGGTTGGACCAGCCCCATCGTCATCTTCTGCCTGGCGTCGGGGATCGCCCTCCTCCTCGCCTTCGCCCTGATCGAGACGCGGGTGGCCGAGCCCATGTTCCGACTGCCGCTCTTCCGGATACGCGCCTTCACCGGCGGTGTGTTGGCGAGCTTTCTCGCCGCCGTCGGTCGAGGCGGGCTGATGTTCATGCTCATCATCTGGCTCCAGGGGATCTGGCTGCCCCTGCACGGCTACGACTTCCTCCGCACGCCGCTGTGGGCCGGCATCTACATGCTGCCGCTGACCGCGGGGTTCCTCATCGCCGGACCCGTGTCCGGCACCCTCACCGACCGCCACGGCGCCCGGCCGTTCGCTACGGGCGGCATGATCGGCTCGGCGGTCACGTTCCTGCTGCTCGAGCTGCTGCCGATCGACTTCCCCTATTGGCTGTTCGGCCTGCTCCTGCTGCTCATGGGCCTCACCATGGGGGCCTTCGGATCTCCGAACCGGGCCGGGGTGATGAACAGCCTGCCGCCCGAGGACCGCGGCGCGGGCTCGGGCATGAACTCGACCTTCCAGAACTCGGCCCAGGTCCTGTCGATCGGGATCTTCTTCTCGCTGATGATCGTCGGGCTCGCATCAGGTTTGCCCGCGAGCCTCTTCCACGGCCTGGTCGGCCAGGGCGTCCCCGCACCCGCGGCCAACAGGGTGGCGCACTTACCACCGGTCTCGACGCTCTTCGCCGCCTTCCTGGGGGAGAACCCGATGCAGCACCTCCTCGGCCCGTCGGTCCTCGCCCACCTGCCACCCGGGCACGCCGCGGTGGTGACCGGACGAACGTTCTTCCCATCCCTCATCTCCGGGCCCTTCCGCCAGGGTCTCCACGCCGCCTTCGACTCCGCCATCGTGGCCTGCCTCATCGCGGCCGCCGCGTCCTGGACCCGCGGGACACGCTACGTCCATGGGGACAAGCTGCCAACGGCAGCCACATCCGGGCAGCCCGCCGCGCCCGACATGGCGCTCACTGCGGAGAGAGGGAGCTGACGAGAGCGATGAGCCCTTCCAGTTCGGTCGTCGACTACGAGGCCACGACCTGGCGCATCGGCGAGGTGGCCAAGCTGACCGGCGTTACCACCCGGACCCTGCGCTACTGGGAGGAGCTTGGTCTTCTGACGCCGAAGACGCATCGGGCGGCCGGCGAACGCTTGTACTCCGACGTCGAGATCCACCGGGCCCAGCGCATCAAGGAGCTGCAGGAGCTCCTCGGCTTCTCGCTGGCAGAGGTCGGAGTGGTGCTCGAGACCGAGGACGCCTTCGACCGACTCCGCGATGCCTATCACGCCGATCCCAAGCCCATCCACCGACTCGAAGTGATCCGTCGGGCGATCGAAGCCAACGACCGGCTGCTCGCCCATCTGGACGACAAGCTGGCCCGGATCCAGGCCTTCAGGGACGAACGTGCGGCCAAGGCACAACGGCTGCACCAGGTGGCAGCCGAGCTGCGAGCAGGATCCCCGACGCGAAAGAAGGAGCGATCATGACCTCACCGACGCCAGCCGCCTACGACGCCATGATGGCCGAGACCGTGAGGATCCCGAGCCGCAATGGGGACGAGATCGAGGCCTACCTGGCCCGCCCTCTCGCGCCCAGCCCATCCGGCGGAGTCGTCGTCATCCACCACCTGCCCGGTTACGACACGGCGACCAAGGAGATCACCCGTCGGTTCGCGGCCGAGGGCTACAGCGCCCTCTGCCCCAACCTGTACTCCCGACAGGCTCCGGAGGCACCTCCCGACGAGGCGGCCGCCATCGTCCGCGCCGAGGGAGGTATCTCCGATGAGCAGCTCGTCGACGACGTCGCTGGCGCGGCTGGCTATCTCCGCAGGCTCGCCTCGTCCAACGGGCGAATCGGGGTGATCGGCTACTGCTCGGGCGGACGGCAGTCGTTCCTCGCCGCCTGCAGCCTCGAGCTGGACGCCGCCGTCGACTGCTACGGGGCCTTCGTGGTCGGCACCCCACCGGAAGGCTGGCCGTTGAAGGTCGGGCCGATCGACCACCTGGCCCCCCAGCTCTCCTGCCCGCTGCTCGGTCTGTTCGGCGCCGAGGACTCGTTTCCCTCACCCGAGCAGGTGGCGGAGCTGGAGCGCATCCTCAAGGACAACGACAAGGTCTACGAGTTCCACACCTACGAGGGCGCGGGACACGCCTTCTTCTCGGTCAACCGACCCCTCTACCGGCCGGAGGCGGCCGTCGACGGGTGGGCGAAGGTCCTGGACTGGTTCGGTCGGCATCTGTCGGTGTGACCTCGACGACCGTGCGCCCCGTCACGTCGGAGCGTGGGGCTCTGAAGGTGGATCCCAATCGGGGTGATCGGTCAGGCATGCCCGCCCCAGCGCGACCAGCGCTCGAGGGGCGACTCTGCTCGTGCGGGAGATCAGCTGAAGCTCCAGACCGACGAGGCTGTCGAGCTGGATGCGGCGTATGGCTCGAGGATTACGCTCTCCGGCCTCGATCGTCTCCCTGGCCAGGATGGCGACCGCCTCACGCCATCCGTGACACCTCGATGGTTCGACCGGTGCCCAGGCGGCCAGCTGCCCCAGCCGGTCGGGATCGGCGTGGGCGACCTTGTTGATGTAGGCCCAGGCGGGGATGTTCTGACCCCGGGTGAAGAACCAGTCCTCCGACGAGCCACTGAGGAACGCTTCCACCTCACGCGCCAGCCTGGCTCCGGCCCTTGCCTCACCCCGCGCCGAGCGGCGTCGACCGTTCTTTCCCTTGCCCCGCCCGCGTCGCCCCCACATCGCCCTGCCCCCCTCGTCCCTTCGTGCGAGGGTCCCATGATCTTCGACGCGGAACAAGGAGAAAGGCTGCTAATCGCTGACGATCATCACGCACCGAGGGCGTCACAAGGCCGCGATGGGGATGAATCGGGCGCTGCGAGCGCCGGCGCTCAGCAGTACTCGCATCAAGGCGGAGCCGCGGGGCGCACCTTCTCCATCTCGGGCTCATCCGCCAGGCCGGCGCCGACGGGCGTGGGCAGCGGCGGCGCGGCCGCCTCCTCGAAGTCCTCGGGCGTGGTGGCATCGGCACCTCTCGGGGCCCGCAGAACCCTGAAGACGAGGGTGAGGACGAGGACGACCGCCACGTTGATGCAGAAGGCGACAAAGCCGGGATAGACCTTGAAGTGCAAACCCAACTGATGCCAGTTGTAGACCGAGCCCCCGAAGTGGGCCTGGTGCTTGGCCACGTTGGGCGTGGCGTAGGCCATCCACGTGCCGGTCACCATGCCAGCGAGCCAGCCGCCCAGGAGCGCCCACCGATGGAAGAACCGGGTGTAGAGCCCGAAGACGATGGCGGGGAAGGTCTGCAGGATCCACACCCCACCGAGGAGCTGGAGGTTGACCGAGAACTGCGGGCTCAGCACGATGATGAAGGCCAGGGCGCCCGCCTTCACGAGGAGGGACGCGACCTTGGCGACCGCGGTCTCACGCGCTGGCGTCGCGTTGCGGTCGAAGAAGGGCACCCAGATGTTGCGGGTGAACAGGTTGGCCGAGGCGATGGCCATGATCGCCGCCGGCACGAGGGCGCCGATGGCGATGGCGGCGAAGGCGATGCCCGTGAACCAGCTCGGGAACATCCGCTGGAACAGCTCGGGCACGGCGAGGTTCGTGTTGGTGACCTTCACCCCGGCGGTAATGGCCATGAAGCCGAGGAGTGCGATCATCCCGAGCAGGAAGGTGTAGGCGGGCAGCACCGCGGCGTTGCGCCGGATCACGTTCCGACCCTTCGACGCCAGCACCCCGGTGATGGCGTGCGGGTACATGAACAGGGCGAAGGCGGAGCCGAGGGCCAGGGTCCAGTAAGCGGCCTGGCTCCCGGGAGGGATGATGAAGGAGGCCTGGGCCGACTTGGGCTTGGCGGTCAGACTCGTGTGGGCGGCACCGAAGATGTGACCATAGCCACCGAGTCGCAGCGGTATGTAGATGACGGCGACGATGACGACGATGTAGATGAGGGCGTCCTTGACGAAGGCGATCAGCGCTGGCGCCCGCAGTCCCGAGGTGTACGTGTACGCAGCCAGGATGGCGAAGGCCAGGATGAGGGGCAGATCCTTCTGCCATCCGGTGCCGGCCAGGCCCATGCTCTGGAGCACCGCCTGGATGCCCACCAGCTGCAGGGCGATGTAGGGCATGGTGGCGACAATCCCGGTGACCGCGACGGCCAGGGCGAGCATGCTCGAGCCGTGGCGCACCCGTACGAAGTCGCTCGGCGTGACGGCGCCGTGCCTGCGGCAGACCGACCACAGCCTCGGCATGATCACGAAGATGAGCGGATAGATCACGATCGTGTACGGCACGGCATAGAACCCGATCGCGCCCATGCCATATACCAGCGCCGGAATGGCGATGAACGTGTACGCGGTGTACACGTCGCCGCCGAGCAGGAACCACGTGATGAAGGCGCCGAAGCCGCGGCCGCCGAGTCCCCACTCGTCGAGGTTGGCGAGGTCGTGGGCCCGACGCCACCGGACGGCGGCGAAGCCCATCACCGCCACGGCCATGAAGAGGAGGGCGAAGATTGCGAGCTCGACCGACTGGATGCCGCGGTGGGGCATCAGGAGCTCACCTGCGCAGGGGTGCGATCAGCCGATGCTGCGGGCTCGGCTCGCTCTCTGGTGAAGACGTACACCACAGCGGTGAGCACGGCCCCGACAATCACCCACAACAGCTGGTACCAGTAGAAGAACGGGAAGCCCCACAGCTCGGGTGTCGCCCGGGCGTAGAAGCTGGGCACGAGGACAGCGGGAAACTGGAGCAGGAGCAGGATGTACCAGAGTCGTCGGAGTGGCGACGACCGTCGTCGGCCGGTCGGCTCCCCCGCCACGGAGTCGCCCCCCCGACCGACAGGCTCCTCAGCCACCAACACCTCCCGCGGCGGCCCACCAAACTCGCACCGCTCCTATGGGTAGGCGAGCCGCGCTGACTGGGCCCTACCCACCCCAGGCGGGAGCGAAACCGGCCGGCTGTATGTCATTGGGCAGCCAAGCTCGCCATCTGGGAGCATGATGCCCGCACAGCGATGAGGGGGTCACGTGGCGAGCTGGACGTTCGAACCCGGTCACACCGAGGCTGGCTTTCGGGCCCGCCACATGATGGTGACCTGGGTCCGAGGCCTGTTCAAAGACATCCGCGGGACGCTCGAGTTCGACCCCGCCGACCCTCTGGCTGCGAGCTTCCAGGGCGAGATCGACGCCGCGAAGGTCTGGACCGGCCAGCCGGAGCGGGATGCCCACCTGCGTAGCGCCGACTTCTTCGATGTCGAGCGCTACCCGACGATCTCGTTCCGGGGGCGAACAACGGAGCGCACCGGTGACACGCACGGCCGGGTGACCGCCGAGTTGACCATCCGAGGCATCAGCCACGAGGTGCCTTTGGACGTGTCCTACCTCGGACAATGGGAGACGCCCTTCTGGGTCGGAGACGAGAACAGAGGCACGCTGCACCGCGCCGGCTTCGAAGCTCGGACGAGGATCGACCGCCATCAGTTCGGCGTCTCCTGGCAGGACCGACTGCCGGGAGCGGGCGTCGTGGTGGGTAACGAGATCGACGTGGTGCTCGACGTCGAGGCCGTCCTCGACGAGGATCTCGAGCGGACGGGCGCGATCGCGTACTACCGCGGCGAGTCCTGACCGACGAGCTACTTGGGTTGTCGCCCCCGGCCCGGACGGATGGGGGCGATGGCGGGTGTGTGGATTCGGCGAGGCCCCGACCACAGCGCGGGGACGGCGTCGACGGCGGCCGCCACCGCGTACGCCGTCTGCTCGTAGTTGAGCCGCCAGCCGACGAAATCGGGCCAGGCGTCGGCGGCTTCGCGCTCGATCGGGAAGTTGACGTCCTTCATGCGGTCGATCGCGTCCAGGAACTCCTGATAGGTGAGGGTGATCTCACCATTTGGATCAGGCTCGCTCGGCACGTCGATGCCCATCGCCCTGGCGATCTCGTTGAAGCACTGGAATCCTGCCCGCAGGAAGAGACGCGCCGGTACGACCGGCGCCGCCCCCGGGGAGAGGGCCAGGAACAGCGCCGCAGAGTCCAACGTGGCGAGCAGCGCAGTCACCCACGACGACAGGGGCCGGGGCGAACGGAAGCGCACCAAGGGAAGGTAGGTGGTGTGACTCTCCGCGACGTCGGCCGCCCAGCGTTCCCACCGGGTGTACAGCTCAGGCAGGGTGTCGAGGGTCGATAGGCCGGATCCGAGCGCGTAGTGCGTCCGGCCCAGCAGCTCGGGGCCCCACGACGGGACGCCGGCGCGCGCGTTCAGCAGCGCCACCTCGGTCTCCCTGCGGTTGAAGGCCGAGTACAGGGTGGGCAGGTAGGCGATCTGCAGCGTGATGATCACCAGGCCGGTCGCGGCGGCGGCGCAGACGATCGCCACCGGCGCTGCACCCCGCGGTACGGCGAAGCCGAGGGTGAACAGAGAGGAACCTGCGGCGGTGAGCGCTGACGTCACCCCACCGGTCGCGAATGGCCAGAGCAGCAGGGCGTACCCGACGAAGGCGAACACCATCCAGACGGCCAGCTGCGCCAGCAGGATCGTCGCTGCCTCTGCAGCCAGCACCCGGTCCCGCCGTCGGTAGTCGGCGGTGGTGGAGGTCGCCAGACGGAATGCGCGGTTCACGGCCCCCTGCACCCATCCGATGAGCCAGCCGCCGACCCGGCGGGGGACGATGAGGGTCCCGATCACGCTGGCCACCGCCGCCACCACGAGCAGGCCGCCGACGACTGCAGCCGCCGATCGGGCTGCGAGCGGTACCACCATGGGCTCTCCTTCGGTCAACAAGTCGGCCGAACCCACTCCGCCCGGCCATGCCCATCACTCGTGGAGCCAGGGCTCGTGCCATCGCGAGATTCCGGCTACGAGCCGGTTCGCGCCGCGGGGTCCCCAGGAGCCTTGCTGGTAGATCTCGAGGGGGGGCGGGACCTCGAGCAGTGGCTCCACGATCCGCCATGTCTCCTCGACGCTGTCCTCTCTGGTGAACAGGCTCGGGTCGCCGTGCAGGGCGTCCGAGAGCAGACGCTCGTACGGCCCCGGCGCCTCGCCCAACGCCCTCGAGAAGACCAGGGACAGGTCCACGGTCCGTGTGGCCTGGGCGCCGGGCGCTTTGGCCTGCACCACCAGGTCGGCGCCAGGGGCAGGATCGATGCGCAGCACGAGCTGGTCCGCCTCGGGCGCAACCCGCTCACCGAGGACGAAGCATGGCGGCCGCTTGAACACGATGCGCACCTCGGTGGACCGAACCGGCAGCGCCTTGCCGGCCCGGATGAAGAACGGCACGCCCGACCATCGCCAGTTGTCGATTTCGAGGCGAAGGGCGGCAAAGGTCTCGGTGTCGGAGTCCGGCTTCACACCTGCGACGGAGCGGTACCCCTCATACTGGCCGCGGAAGTAGTGCTTCGGGTCGGCCGTCGTGATCGCCTTGAAGACCTCCACCTTCTTGTCCCGTAGGCCGTCGTCCTGGCCTGCCGAGGGTGGCTCGCAAGCGACCAGCCCCATGACCTGGAGCAGGTGATTCTGGACCACGTCCCGCAGCGCGCCGACCGGGTCGTAGAAGCTCCCCCGGTCGTCGACGCCGAAGTCTTCCGCCATGGTGATCTGGACACACTCGACCCGGTCGTGGTTCCACAGCGGCTCGAAGATCGAGTTGGCGAACCGGAGGAACATGATGTCCATGGTCGGTTCCTTGCCGAGAAAGTGGTCGATACGGTAGATCTGCGACTCATCGAGCAGGCGGTGAAGGTCGCTGTTGAGGGCTCGGGCGGAGGCCAGGTCGTGGCCGAACGGCTTCTCGACCACAACCCGGGCCCGCGTGGTGAGATCGACCCCGGCGAGCCCCTCTACGACCCCGGCGAAGAGCGACGGTGGTATCTCCAGATAGAAGACCGGCTCGTGCCGGCCTTCGAGAGCCGCGGCGACGCGTTCGAAGGTTGTCGGGTCGGCATAGTCGCCCGAGATCATCGAGAGGCGGTGGGCCAGGCGCTGAAAGGTGGCCTCGTCGATCGTCTCGCCGGCCGCCTCGATTGCTCGGCGGGCGTGCTCACGGAGGGCGTCGTCCGACCAGTCGTCGCGCGCCACTCCTACGATCGGGCATGACAGTGCCCCTCGCCGCTCGAGGCGGTACAAGGCCACAAACGTCATCTTCCTGGCCAAGTCGCCGGTGATCCCGAAGATCACCAGCGCGTCCGCCGTTGTCCTCGCCTGGTTCGCCACAGACCGTCCTCCTCGCCCAGCTCCGGACCGTCGCCATGGTACGGGCTCCGCTCTCCCGGCGGCTTCGGGGGGAGGGCGCAAAAGCGGCAATAGGCAGGAGAGGAGGGCCGCGTCGGCGAACTACGTCACCCAAGGAGGATTCACGCCGCGAACCAGCAGCAACAGGCAGGAGAGGGGGGCCGCTTGAATCGTTGGCGATCGCTCCTGGCTGGGGGAACCGGCCTGGTGGTCATCCTGTCCGGCGGGGCCGCGTTGGGGGTCATCCCGCCCACCGCGACGATGGCCCCACTGGCTGCGGTGCTGCCGCCGGTCACCTCTTCATCCCTCACGACCCCCCCGTCGCCGTTGACCCGGATCACGATTCCGGGCACGACCTCGACCACGCAGCCACCGCACAATCCTCCTCCTTCTTCCCCGCCACCGAGCCAGCCCCCGCCGACGCCGAGCGGCTCGGGCGGTACCGCTCCCGGCGCTGGCCAACCCGGCAGCCCGAGGCTCGCCACCCCGT
>DASXCO010000069.1 GCA_036491125.1 Acidimicrobiales bacterium
GGCACCCGGGCTGACCTGTGACGTCTGGGGATCGGGGTGCGGCGTGTTGTCGAAGGTGGCCCGGACGGTCCCGCTGTCGCTCGTGACCTGACCCGCCAGGCCCTGGTCACGCCAGAAGGGCCGGGGATAGATGACGTTCACCTTGAGGATGCTGGCCATCGGGAACCGCTGGGTGAGCTGATCCCGCAGGAAGCCGTCCGGGCTCAGGTCGGAGAGTGGCGGGTCGTAGGCCACGCGGCCGGCCAGCGCCGGCGGGAGGGCCAGGATGGCGCGGCGCCCGGTCGCGCTGAAGCCGTCGCCTCTCGCCGTCACCGTCGCGCCCGCATGGTCGAGCGCCCGAACGGGGGCGTTCAGAACGAGGCTGTCGCCGAGCTGTGCAGCCATGGCGTTCGAGATGGCCTGGGATCCCCCCACGAAGCGGCTGTCCTGGGCACCGTCGGCAGTGTCGACGAGGTTGTCCAGCGTGCCCGCCGACGCGATGTAGTTGAGCAGCCACAGCAGCGAGATCTCCCGCGGCTCGACCGAGAGCACCTCCTCGACGGCCAGGGTCACCAGGTGGTTGGTGGACGCGTCGGGCGACGCCGGCGGCAGCAGGGTGCGGCGCATCCAGGACTCCACCGTCTCGCCGTCCCATTCGCTGGCCTGGGCCGAGCTCCACGGGGCAGCGGGATCGACGCCTCGCGCCATCTGGTTGAGCAGCCCGATCGCCAGCCCGGCGTTGGCAGTGCCGGGATCGGGCGGAATGCGGGTGGAGCTGCTGTAGCGCGTGGCCCCGACACCGTGCAGATAGTTGAGGTAGTCGCCGTTGTTGTAGGTCTTGAAGGTGCCGATGCCTAGCTCCGCGGCGAGGCCGAAGATGCGCGCCTGCGGCCAGTAGGCAGCCTGGGTCGGCAAGGTGGCGGTGGCCGGCTCGTTCGGGAGGGGTCCGACGAACTGCCCGCCCATCTCGACGACCCGGCCCGGGAAGCCGTTGGCACCGAGATCCTGGTTGAGCGTGCGACCACCTACGCGGTCGCGGGCCTCGAGCACGACGACCGAGAGCCCTTTGGCCCGCAGGGTCCGGGCCGCGACCAGGCCGGCGATCCCAGCGCCGACGACGACGACGTCAGCGCGACGGCTGCCCGAGGGCGCCGCGGTCGACTGGACGCCGGTAGGGCTCGCAGCGGCCACGGCGGGAGCCGGGCGGAGGGCGAGCCCGGCGCCGGCCGCCGCCATGCCCCCGAGCAGGGCGCGCCGGGACACACCCGTACGGCCGTTCTCGCCTTGTTCCTGAACGATCGGACTCATCCCCAGCCTTCCTGGCGTCAGACAGCGGGCGGCGGTCTTCGTCGCACCAGCAGGAGGGCGGTGTCGTCGTCACCGCCCACAACCTTCGCCATGGACTCGATGGCCTCGTCACACAGTCGGTCGAGCGACGTGCTGTCGCCGCTGAGCACGCCGGCAAGTGCCCCGATCCCGTCGTCGAGGTCGTGGCCGGGGGACTCGACCAGCCCGTCGGTGTAGAGCGCCAGGATGGCCTCTTCGGGCAGGGACCACACGTGCTCCTGGTAGCCGCCGACGCCAGTTCCGAGCGGCGGCCCCTGATCGGCCTCGAGGCTGCTCGTCACCCCGCCGGCGCGAGCGACCAGCGGCGGCATGTGTCCCGCGTTGGCGAACCGAAGGTGGCGGGTGGCCGGATCGAGCACTGCGTAGATGCAGGTGGCGATCTGGGATTCTCCGACGTCGATCATCAGCTCGTCCAGCGCCCGCAACAGCTCGCCGGGCGACAGTCCCAGCTTGGCGTAGGCCCGTACGGCCGTGCGGATCTGGCCCATGACGGCGGCGGCGTGCACGCCCCGACCCATCACGTCGCCCATCACCAGCCCGACGCCTCCCGAACGCGGCCGGATGACGTCGTACCAGTCACCACCGATCTCGGCGTGGTCGGTCGCCGGTACGTAACGGGCGGAGACCTCCAACTCGTCAACCGACGTCACGTCGGCCCGCGGCAGCATGCTGCGTTGGAGCGTGATGGCGATCTCCTGCGACTGGTGGAACCGGAGCCCGTGCTCGACGGCGACGTTGGCCCGAGCCGACAGCTGGTCCATCGTGCGCAGGTCGTCGCTGCTGTAGGCCGGTCGCTCGCCGCATGCGATGAAGAGAACGACGGCGACGACGTCACCGCCGGCGATCACCGGCACACCGACGATGGTGTGCGGCCGCTCCTCTGCGGGCCACGTACGCGGGCGCAGCGCCTGCGTCCATCCCGGTGCCGATTCCGCTCCGAGCCGGTGCATCGCCGGGGTGCGACGGCGCGCCGCCCTGGCGACCGGATCATCTCCTGGGAACCGGATGCTCACATCGGGCTCGGGACGAGCAGCCCGGAGGTCGAGGGTCGCGGCGAACGCCGCCGGCTCGGCCGTCACCTCCAGTCCGTCGTCGTAACCAGGCGCCGCTGGCAGCAGGAACACGGCGCAGATGTCGGCGATGGCGGGCACGACGACATCGGCCAGGGCTTGCAGCTTGGCCCCAGGGTCCAACGCCGCGTTCACCTCGGCCGTGACGGCGGACAGCAGCTCCAGCCGCTCGCGATCCCGGCGGGCGGCGCGCTCGGTCAGCTCCAGCTCGGTGATGTCCTCGGCGATCGCTCCCACACCGCACCTGGCGCCGTCGGAAGTGTCGATGGGGACATAGCTCATCCGCCACACCCGCGCCCGACCGTGATCGGGCCGGAGCTCGCCCTCGACGCGCTCGCCGAAGATCGGCTGACCGGTCTCGAGCACCCGGCGCAGCGATCGATCAACTCCGGACGCCAGGTCCGGGTGCACCTCGCGGACCGTTCGGCCGCACCGCTCACCTGAGGTGCCGCCGTCCATCGCCAGCAGGGCGTCGTTGACCCGGGCGAAGCGCAGGTCGGTGTCGAAGATCATGAGCCCGACAGGAAGGTCGCGGAACAGCGCGTCCAGCGCCGCGGGCGAGCCCGCGCCAATGGCGTCAGCGAGGGCGGCGTGGGGTGACGCCTCGCCGGTCATCGGCGTCTGTCGCTCCGGCCTGGCATCACAACGGCATGATGATCACGGCGTGTAAAGGTGGTCCCCATCCTCCCCGTCTCCTGACCCGGACTCACCCGTCCGGAGCTGGGCGCATACTTTAATACCTCGGTCACTGCTCCTGCATCAAGCTCTGTCGCGGCCGCGCTGCGTCATATCGTGGCCGGAGATGGACCGGATCGTCGTCGACGGCATGAACGTGATCGGCTCCCGACCTACGGGCTGGTGGCGCGACCGGCCGGCCGCAGCGCGGGACCTCTTCGGCCGCCTGCAACGCCTGGCTGCCGCCACCGGCGACGACGTGACGCTGGTGCTCGACGGGCGACCACAGCCCGACCTGCCCGAGGGCGCCCACCCCGGGGTGCGGGTCCTCTACGCCCGGCGGTCGGGCCCCGACGCCGCCGACGAGCGAATCCTCGAGCTCCTGGCCGAGGAGCCCGAACCCGGGTCGCTGCGGGTGTTCACCTCGGACCGCGTCCTCCGCGCCGAGGTACAGCGGCTCGGAGCGGTCGTGGATGGGGCGTCGACCCTTCTCGCACGCCTCGACCAGCTAGCCGGGTGAGCGTGCCGGGCGTGCCGGATGCTCCAAGTGCCCGGGGCGGGACCGCGGCAGGCGGCCTCCCGTAGGGGACATCCTCCGGCCCCGGCTACCCCAGGTCGCTTCGGACCTCTAGCCTGGTAGACACCGCAGTGGAAGGAGATGCGTGTGCTCGCCAATATCGCCGGGCCCGACCTCTTCATAGTCCTGGCCGTGGTCGCGCTGCTCTTCGGCGGGAGCCAGCTTCCGAAGCTGGCCCGCTCACTGGGATCGGCGTCCCACGAGTTCCGCAAGGGCGTCGAGGATGGTGGCCAAGCCGAGGACAACGCCGCGGACGACAAGGGCAAGGCCAAGGGGAAGGCCCCGGAAAAGGCCACGACGGAGGACAAGGGGCAGGCAAGTACCTAGGCGGTCCCAATCCGATCGGGCCCGCTCCGAACGAGCAGCGCTTCCGTTCGGGCTTCATCAGGGGGCCGAGTACGTCTTCGCCGTGCTCCTGGGCGAGACGTCCCTTCACATACGCGGGACCATGGGAAAGGTCCTCCTCGCCGCATCCGCCTATCTGGTGGCGGTGGCCCTGCTGTCCCGGGGCCCTCTCGGCCTGGCCCGCGTCATCGGGCCCCGGCTCCACCAGGCGCTCGATCTGGTGCTGGTCGTCGGCCTGGTCGTCTCGCCGGTCATCGCCCGCAACGATCTCGACGTGGCGGGGGTCATCGTGGCCGAGGCACTCGCCATCGTGCTCCTCCGGCTGGCCATTCGCACCCGCTACGTCCCGGCGGCTGCCCCCGTCCGCACGGTGAGAGCCGCCGCCCGGGCCGGTGCCGTGGCCAGGGAGCCGGGCCGGGCGGTGGTCTCCTCGGAGGAGGGCGGCGGGGCTGGAGCCCCAGCCGAGCTGATCGAGCCGACCGAGCCGGTCGAGTCCGTGGAGCCGACCGAGGCCGCGGAGCCGCCGGAGCCGGTGAAGACGCCCGCTGAGCAGCGCCCCGTGCCCACCACGGCCTGGACGCTGGGGGTCCTGGCTGCCCGGGCCCGCCGTCGGGCGCCGGGCGGCTCCGACCGTGCCCTCGGCAAGGGAGCTCGCAGCCTCGGCACGGCGCTGGGCCGCGCCAACCGGAAGCGAACTGACTGACGCGGCGGGCGCGCTAGGGCGCCGGCGCTACTGGTCGAACCACGTCTGCATGGTCTGGGCGAAGAACATGTCGCCGGTGAGCCTGAGCTTTCCCGACATGAAGGCCTGCATGCCGTCGACCTTGCCCGACACAAAGCGCACGAAGTCGGGCAGGGCCAGCCCCAGGGTGACCCGAGGGGAGTCGGCGGCGCCCTTGGCCACCGAGCACGCCCCGTCGTCCACCTTGAACTGATAGCTGCGGGTCCCGTCAGGAGCGGTGATGTCCCACTGGACGAGGGCGGACTGGCCGGCCGCCTTCTCGGGAAGGAACGCCTCCTCCATGCCATCGAAGATCTGGTCCAGCACGGTGTCGACGCCGGCCGCGGCGACGAACTCGTTGATCTCCTCGTCTGACCTACCCTCGACCAGCTCGGCCAGCTGCTCCCGGCCCAGCTGATTGGCGTTCTCGGCCACGGACATCCCTCCTGCTCGTCGCTAGCGCGCCGAATCCTAGGATCATGATCGTCAGCGCCACAACGGGCGGCGAGCCGATCGGGGGCCATCATGACCGACAGCGTCCTGGAGACGGCCGACCGGCTGTGGCGGGGCGAGGTGGACATCGCCGAACAGCAGGTGTTCTTCCCCGAGACCGCCGTGACCGAGATCGCCGACGACGTGGTCTTCGTGAACTCGTTCGCCAACGTCAGCGCCTTCGCCACTGGTGACGGCCTTGTGCTGGTGGACACGGGGAGCCCCTTCTTCGCCGCCGCCATTCACGACCAACTGAGACGGTGGTCACCCGACCGGCTGCACACGGCGATCTACTCGCACGGCCACATCGACCACGTCTTCGGCGTCGGTCCGTTCGAGGAGGACGCCCGGTCGAACAACTGGCCACCACCGATCGTGGTGAGCCACGAGGCTCTCCCCCCACGGTTCGACCGCTACGTGCTGACGGCCGGCTACAACGGCATCGTCAACCAGCGCCAGTTCCAGGCACCCGACCTGGTGTGGCCGACGAGCTACCGCTACCCCGACAACACCTATCGCGACGAGATGAGCCTCGAGATCGGCGGGGTGCTCTTCGAGCTGCATCACGACCGCGGGGAGACGGACGACCACACCTGGACTTGGATCCCCGAGCGCCGGGTGCTGTGCTGCGGCGACTTCTTCATCTGGGCTTCACCCAATGCGGGCAATCCCCAGAAGGTCCAGCGCTACCCGAGGGACTGGGCGGCGGCGCTGCGCAAGATGGCGGGCCTCGGTCCCGAGGTGCTCCTGCCCGGCCACGGCTTTCCGATCGTGGGCGCCGACCGGATCGAACGGGCCCTCACCGACACGGCCGAGCTGCTCGAGACCCTGCACGATCAGACCGTGGCCCTCATGAACCAGGGAGCCCGGCTCGACGAGATCATCCACACCGTCGCCGCTCCCCGCCACCTGCTCGAGCGGCCGTACCTCCACGCCGTCTATGACGAGCCCGAGTTCGTGGTCCGCAATACGTGGCGCCTCTACGGCGGCTGGTACGACGGCAATCCCGCCACCCTCAAGCCCGCCCCCGAGGCCGACCTGGCCAATGAGCTGGCCACCCTGGCCGGCGGGGCCCGCCGGCTGGCGGACCGGGCCCGGCAGCTCGCCGACGCCGGCGATCTCCGACTCGCCGGCCATCTGGCGGAGTCCGCGGCGCTCGCCGCTCCTGCGGATCCCGAGGTCCATCGGGCTCGAGCCGACGTGTTCGGGCGGCGAGCGGCCGGCGAGGACTCGGTCATGTCGAGGGGCATCTTCGCCTGGGCCGCCGCCGAATCGCGCCGCCTCGCGCAGGGGTGATTCGTTTCCCCATCGGTATCCCCCGGAAAGGCAGGGAGTGGGGCGAAAGGGGCGAATATACACACGTAATGTCTGGTGGCTCGCTCGCCCGTCGCGCCGGCGTGCTTGTAACCGTCTTCGCCCTGCTCCCGGCGCTGGCCTGGTCCTGCTCCGCCTCGGGCACTCCGTCGGCGCCCAACGA
>DASXCO010000070.1 GCA_036491125.1 Acidimicrobiales bacterium
GGCCGACTGGGTTCGAGACAACGCGGCCTCGCTGTTCCCGAATCCCCCGCAGGTCACGGCGGGCAACGTTGTCGCGTCAGCGAGTCACTAGGAGCTTCACCCTGAAAAAGCCGGTGATGTGAGGCCGTCTGCGGCCGGTGACAATCGGATCACGGCCCGTTTACCCCCGCACAGAACGTCCAGGGCAAGGCGGCTTCAGCCCAACCGTCTGCAGACACCAACCACGGAACTGCCCCAGAATCTCGTCGCGATAAGCGGCGCTCGAACGTCGCCTATCGCCGGCAGTCGGATGCAGCGTAAGAGCTCCCGGCGCTCGCCCCAGGGTCGTCGTCGGCTGCGCTCAGTCTTCGGTGCCTTGCCGATCGGCAGGATGGCCCCACGAATGGCGGTTGCCCTCTCGCGGCGTCAGGTAGAGCATCGTGACGCCGTGTGGAGCGTTATTGCTGTGCCAACATCCCTGCGGCACGATGAGCAGGTCGCCTGCCCGGAGGCTGCATTCCCGTTCCTGCTCGCCTTCGAGAACCGTCAGGTGCGACTCGCCATCCAGGATGTGCAAGAGCTCGTCCCCAGCGGTGTGCAGCTCCCATGGCGGCTGCCCGATGAAGCTTCCGATCCCGCAGAGGCAATCGTGGAAGCTGAACTGGCCGATCGGGCTGGGAGGCTCCTCGGCGACAGTGGCCAAATCGACCCGAGCCATGTTGCGTACGGCGTTGGGGCTCAAGTCGTGGACGATCACGCCACCCTCCTCTGCTGGGTCGCCACCGGCCCGGGTGCTTATGCCCCGCGGTAGGTGCCGAACGTCCAGACGTTGCCTTCCGGGTCCCGAACTGTGAAATCGCGCGATCCGTAGTCCTCGTCCTTCAGGCCCTGGAGGACCTTGGCCCCATGGGCCGTGGCCCGCTCGAACAGCCCGTCCGGGTCGTCGCAGACGACGTAGACGGAGAGCGGCCCCTTGGGAAGCTGGGCCTGGAGCTCGCCGTCTGCCTCCCGGTCGTCGCCGAGCATGACGCCTCCGCCCAGAGGCCAGCGGAGCTCGGCATGGTGGACGACGCCAGCGTCTTCGACCACGAGGCTCTCCTCGAAGCCGAAGGCGTCAGAGAGGAATTTGATGAGACCCTTGCCGTCCCGGCACCGCAGGGCGGGCCAGATGGTGGGAGCGGGAGCTGTGTTCGTCATGTCCTCAGTCTGCGCCGAGGGCCACAGGTGCGTCTTGTACGGATGGGAGCTCTTCGGCGATCCAGGTGGTCGGGGGGCAGCCGGCGATCTCCCGCCAGTCGCGGGTCATGTGGGCCTGGTCGTAGTAGCCCGCAGCGGCGGCGACACCGGCCAGGCCCTGTCCCTTGGCTGCCTCGATCAGCCGCCGTGAGCGCTCAAAGCGCAGGACGCGAGCGGCCGCCTTGGGCGCCAGGCCCAACTCCCGGGCGAAAAGGTCGTTCAGGTGCCGCCGGCTGTAGCCGACCTCGTCGGCCAGCGCCGCCACTGCGACAGCCCCGTGACTCGCTACCAGCCGCTGCCACGCGTAGCCGACCTCGGGTGGCGGACCGGCCACGTCCCGCAGGCGGTCGATCAGCTGGCCGTCGAGGAGGGCGAACCGTTCGTGCCACCCGGGCGCCGATGCCAGCTGGTCGGCGAGGCCCGACCCCGTCGAGCCGAAGACCTCCTCGAGGTCGACCACGGTGGAGGCCAGTTCACCAGCGGGCATGCCCAGGAGGGCCCGCGACCCGAGAGGTGTGAGGCTGATCGAGATGCCGGATTCGATCCCAGCCTGGCGGATGAGCGCAGGGGTGGCGTGGAGCCCGGCGACGAAGGCCTGGAACTTGGCCGGCGGCTGTCGAGGATCGGGCATGCGGACGGTGTCCACCTGGTCGGCGAGGCTGATGATGAAGGTGACGTAGCGGGAAGGGAGTCCCCGGTGGATCGTCGGCGCGTCCTCGATGCGGTACCCGAGGTAGCCCCCGATGATCGAGCGAAGAGGGGGCGCTGGCGTGCCCTCGACCGACTCGACGACGGGCTCTGGCATTCAAAAACGTTCGGCGGCAGGCGCTCCTACCCCTTCGTCGGGAGGTGCCCGAGAGGACGTGCTGCTCGCTGCTGGAAGACGTTCCAGATCGCCGGTTGCGAGCGCACAGATCAGCTCGTAGCGACTGTCCACGCCGGCCTACGACGCCAGTAGAGACACCGGCGAGTCATGCAAATCGGTGTTCGGCGCTCCCGGCCGACGGCGACCCTGACGATCAATCCGCGACTTTCACCCGTCTTTTTGGTCTCGTTGGCGATTCCGCCGCCTGCGGCGGCGCTCCGCACGGCCGTCTCGAGGCGGCCGCTTGGGTCGAGGGAGTCTGAACGACCCTGCGGCGCTCAGTACGCCCAGAACCAAGGCGGGCATCCACAGTCCCGAAGCCGCGGGATGGGGACTAGCCAGGGCGGACCGTTTCAAGACGGATGAGGGGCTGCTGGACAGCCCGGGTTTATGCCGTACACTTGTCCGTACAGCAGGAGTAGATATGCCGACCAAGGACCATCGACGAGAGCTCCGGCTGTCGTCGACTGACGACGATCTGATCACCGAAGCTGCTGGATTGCTCGGCATGACCGTCTCCGAGTTCCTCCTTGGCCGGGCTGTGGCCGATGCGGAAGCCATCGTCGACGATCACCAGTCGGTGCGGCTGCAGCGAGACTCTTATGACCGCTTCCTGGCCGCTCTCGACGCCCCTCCTAAGCCTGTGAGCAAGCTCGTGGAGCAGATTCGCCAGAGCCGAGCTCTGAAGCACGCTGGTTGATGCGGGTCGAGAGGCTCAACGAAGCTCACGACCTCAGCGGGTTCGCTTGCGGCGTGAAGCCGCTCGACGAGTGGTTGCGGCTCCACGCGTTGGAGAACCAGCGGCGCGATCTCTCTCGCAGCTTCGTGCTCATCGATGATACGGATGTCGTCATCGGTTACTACGCGTTGACCATGGGCGGAGTTGTCAAAGGCGAGCTTCCGCGGCGGCTGTGGCGGGGGTTGCCGGGTTACCAGATCGGCATGGTCCTCCTCGCTCGCCTGGCCGTGGACGCCCGGCGTCAGGGCGAGGGCCTCGGTCGGGACCTCATGATCGATGCCATCGCCCATGCCGCTGCCGCCGGCCAGCACGCCGCCGGCCGGCTCATCGCGGTGGACCCCATCGACGAATCGGCGAGGCGCTTCTACCGTCGCTTCGGCTTCAGGGATATCGAAGGGGACGAGCACGGCCGGATGTTCATCCGCCTGGACGACGCCATAGCATCCTTCCAGGCTGCCAGCGACGAGAGCTCAGGAGGTCGACCTCAATGACCGGAGCACGACGGCAGGTTCGTGCAACTACGGCTGTAAATCCCCTTGGGGATCAAGATACAAACCGCTTAACGCGGCTCCGCATCGTCGATAGACCCGCTAAAGCGGGAAGGTGATCGTGAACGTCAGCGGATACGTACCCGAGTACCCGTAGGTGTTGCATGTGCTGGTCGGAATGCCGGATGCAAATGCTTCGACCGCACCAGATGGGGTGATCGTTGCCGCATAGGCAGGGGTAGGCAGCGCCGGCATAAGGCGCGCCCGCGGCCGTCCAACCCTGCGCCAGCTGGTATGTCTGACTGCCGTTGGTGAGGGTCAGCGTCACGTTGGAGTAGGGAAGATCTTGCACAGGCACTGTCGGGTCTAGGCCAAGCAGGCACGGATGGACGCTGGAGCCGGAGTCGTGATCGGCGCCGCTCGCAGCTCGTCCACAACTGGCCAAAGGCTCCTCAGAGCCCAGCCGAGCGGATGGCCGCTGAACCGGCCCGCCGGCTCTCCACCGGCGGGCCAAGGGCAAAGCCCAGCAGTCCCCTGAGAGGGTCGGTCCGATGAAAGCCCAGTACCGAAAAAGCGGGGGGCCCGCCTGGGTTATAGTGGTCAACCCGGGCCGTCAGGCCCGATGGTACGTACATCGATACGTCCGTGGGAGCCCGAATCGCTGTAGGGGACCCCACGGCACAACTCAGACAGCGCTCCGCCCGGCTCCGCCCAGGCGGAGCGTCCGTGTGCAGGGCGGCCGATTCCGGCCCCCCGGTCACCACCACCGGCTTCGAAAACGAGAGGCAGTTGGCCCGCAGATGGCAACGAAGGCGATCGTCGGCGAGAAGGTCGGCATGACCCAGGTCTGGGACGAGCGCAACCGCGCCGTGCCCGTGACCCTGGTGAAGGTCGCCCCGATGCGTGTCGTGCAGGTCAAGACGCCCGAGAGCGATGGGTATGCCGCGATCCAGGTGACCTATGGCCTGCGGCGGGCCAAGACCCTCAACAAGCCCCAGGCGGGGCACTTCTCGAGCGCCGGCGTGGAGCCCGGCCGCAGGCTGGTCGAGCTGCGCGTCGAGGACTCCAACGCCTACACGGTCGGTCAGGAGCTCGACGCCGGCATCCTCGCCGCCGGCGAGAAGGTCGATGTCACCGCCGTCAGCAAGGGCAAGGGCTTCGCCGGACCGATGGCCCGCCACAACTTCAAGGGCCAGGGGGCGTCCCACGGCAACCACAAGAAGCACCGATCGCCGGGAGCGATCGGTGCCTGCGCGACCCCCGCCCGGGTGTTCAAGGGGACGAAGATGGCTGGCCAGCTCGGGTCCGAGCGGGTCACGACGCTCAACCTCGAGGTCGTCCAGGCCGATGCCGAGCGGGAGCTGGTGATGGTGCGGGGGGCGGTGCCTGGCCCCCGGGGCGGTCTGGTGCTTATCCGCGAGGCCGTGAAGGGTGGCCGGGCGTCCGAGCAGGCGGATCAGGCGTCATGAGCGTCCTCGAGGGCCTCACGGTCCCCAGGCGCACCACCGAGGGCGAGGAAGCCGGCGCCGTCGCGCTCGACCCCACCGTGTTCGGCGTCGTGCCCAACGTGGCGGTGATGCACCAGGTCGTCACGGCCCAGCTGGCGAAGGCCCGGGCGGGCACCCACAGCACGCTGACACGGGCCGAGGCTCGGGGAGGCGGCGGCAAGCCCTACCGCCAGAAGGGCACGGGGCGGGCCCGGCAGGGCTCCACCCGCTCGCCCCAGTGGGTCGGTGGGGGCAAGGCCCTCGGGCCCAAGCCCCGCGATTACAGCCAGCGGACGCCCAAGAAGATGGTGCAGCTGGCCCTCCGGTCGGCCCTGTCGGACCGCGCCGCCCTGGGTCGGGTGGTGGTGGTGCCCGAGTGGCCCTTTGCCACGCCCCGCACCAAGGACGCCGTGGGCGCCCTGGCCGCCCTGGGGCTGGAGGGCAAGGTGCTGGTGGTGCTCGGCCCCGATGACGAAGCGGCGGCGCGCAGCTTCGCCAACCTGTCCCAGGTCCAGCTGGTGCTGTCCTCGGAGCTCAACACCTACGACGTGCTCCGCAACGACTGGGTGGTGTTCACCGATGCCACCCTCCCCGGCTCGGCCACAGCGGTCGAGACTGGCGAGCCGAAGGGCGGCGAGGAAGCGGCACCCACCGCCGACGGCCCTTCTGACGAACAGCCGGCCAACGGTGGTGCCGCTCCCTCTGCGCCCACCAGCGAGACGGCGACGGACGCTGGGGAGTCTGGCGACGGTGGTGAAGAGCGATGAAGGACGTCCGGGACGTGATTCTCAAGCCGGTCGTGTCGGAGAAGTCGTATGCGCTGCTCGATGACAACGTGTACACGTTCGTGGTGCATCCCACCGCCACCAAGGTGGAGATCCGCAAAGCCGTGGAGTCCGTGTTCGGCGTCCGGGTGAACAAGGTCAACACCCTCAACCGCAAGGGCAAGCGCAAGCGCAACCGGCGCAGCGGCGCCTACGGGCAGCGCGTCGACACCAAGCGGGCGATCGTCACGCTGGCCGCCGGCGACAAGATCGACCTGTTCGAGAGCTAGGGACCGACGATGCCCCTCCGCAAGCGCAAGCCCACCAGCCCCGGTCGGCGGTTCCAGACTGTCTCGGACTTCTCCGAGATCACCCGCGACCGCCCGGAGAAGTCGCTGGTCGCGCCCAAGCCGGGGACGGGCGGCCGCAACGCCTACGGTCGCAAGACGGCGCGCCACCGAGGCGGTGGCCACAAGCAGCGCTACCGGGTCGTCGACTTCAAGCGGAACAAGGACCGGGTGCCGGCCAAGGTGGCGGCGATCGAGTACGACCCCAATCGCAACGCCCGCATCGCCCTGCTCCATTACCTCGACGGTGAGAAGCGCTACATCCTGGCGCCGGCCCGGGTCGGGGTCGGCGACATCCTCCAGAGCGGTCAGGGAGCCGAGATTCGCCCCGGCAACGCGCTGCCCCTCCGTTACATACCGGTGGGCTCGGTCGTGCACAACGTCGAGCTCCGGCCAGGGGCGGGCGGCAAGCTCGCCCGAGGGGCGGGGATGAGCGTCCAGCTGGTGGCCAAGGAGGGCTCCTTCGCCACCCTCAGGCTGCCCTCGACCGAGATGCGGCGGGTGCCGATCGACTGTCGCGGGACGCTCGGTCAGGTCGGCAACGTCGAGGCCGAGCTGGTCTCGGTCGGCAAGGCGGGCCGCAACCGGTGGAAGGGCGTCCGGCCCCAGACCCGCGGCGTGGCCATGAACCCGGTGGACCATCCCCTCGGCGGCGGCGAAGGGAAGGCCTCGGGTGGGCGGCACCCCGTGTCGCCGTGGGGCAAGAAGGAGGGCCGTACCCGGGCCCGTCACAAGGAATCCGACAAGTTGATCGTCCGCCGGCGCCGCAAGCGCGGCGCTCGGCGCTGAGGCAGGAGGGCGTCGTGCCTCGCAGCCTGAAGAAGGGTCCGTTCGTGGACGACCACCTGCTCCGCAGGGTCGACGACCTGAACGGGCGTGGAGAGAAGCGCGTCATCAAGACGTGGTCGCGCCGTTCGACGATCATTCCCGACATGGTCGGCCATACCATCGCCGTCCACGACGGACGCAAGCACGTTCCTGTGTACATCACCGAGTCGATGGTTGGTCACAAGCTCGGAGAGTTCGCGCCCACGCGTACGTTCCGGTACCACGCCGGGCAGGAACGGGCGGGGAGGCGCTAGCGATGGCCGCCACCCGGATGGAGGAGCAGCTCGGGACGCGTGCTGTCCTGCGGTACTGCCGCATGTCGGCGTTCAAGGTCCGACCGGTGCTCGACCTCATCCGGGGTCGCGACCTCGAGGACGCCCAGGAGATGCTTCGCTTCGTCGAACGCGAGGCGGCGAGGGTCGTGGCCAAGCTGCTGGCTTCGGCCGTGGCCAACGCCGAGAACAACGACCTCCAGTCGGCCGACGAGCTGTACGTCTCGGCCTGTTTCGCGGACGAGGGCACTACAATGAAGCGCTGGCGACCTCGGGCGCGGGGCCGGGCGACCCGAATCCGCAAGCGCACCTGTCACATCACCATCGTGGTGACCCGGCTGCCCGATGACCGGCTCGCCCGCCGCCAGGCGCGGGATACCGGTGACGCCGCCGGCCGGCGCGCCCGCCGGGTCGCCGGCGCTCGCCGCCAGCGGGTCGCTGCCAGCCAGGCAGTCGAGGCTGGCGCGCTGGAGACCAGTGAGGAAGCTGCACCCGCCGCTGGCCCCGGTTCTGACGAGACGGGAGCCACCGGCGATGCCACTTCCTCCGGCCCTGCCAGCGAGGGCGCCGCTACTGGCGAAGCCGAAGAAGCCGAAACTGGTGAGGAAGCCGCCGACTTGCCCGAAGGGGCAGCCGCCGAGCCCGAAACGACTGACAATGACGCTGACAACGGCGCCGACGACGGCGACGAGAAAGACAAGAGGAAGAAGTAGATGGGCCAGAAGGTCAACCCGTACGGGTTTCGACTGGGGGTCACAACCGACTGGAAGTCGCGGTGGTTCGACGATCGGCACTACCAGGACTCCGTGGTGGAGGACTGGAAGATCCGCAACTATCTGATGACCCAGCTGGAGTCGGCGGCGGTGAGTCGCATCGAGGTCGAGCGCACGCGCGACCGCCTGCGGATCGACCTGCACACGGCGCGGCCCGGCATCGTCATCGGCCGGCGCGGGGCGGAGGCGGATCGCCTGCGCACCGAGCTGGCCAAGATCACCCACAACCCGAAGGTGCAGCTCAACATCCAGGAGATCAAGCAGCCGGAGCTCGACGCGGCGCTGATCGCCCAGGGCATCGCCGACCAGCTGGCCCGCCGCATCAGCTTCCGCCGGGCGATGAAGCGGGCCCTCCAGACGGTGCAGAAGGCGGGCGGCCAGGGGATCCGGGTCCAGTGCACCGGCCGGCTCGGCGGATCGGAGATGGCCCGCAAGGAGCACTACCGCGAGGGCCGCGTGCCGCTGCACACGCTGCGGGCCGACATCGACTACGGCTTCCGGGAGGCAAAGACCACCTTCGGCCGCATTGGCGTCAAGGTCTGGATCTACAAGGGCGACATCCTCCCCTACCGGACCTCCCTCGAGGAGAAGATCAGCCGAGAGGCCGCCATGGCCGTGGGCGAGACCTCGGGCCAGGGGCGTCCTCGCCGGGTCATCTCGGCCGGCGGCGGGCGGCGCCGTCCAGAGCTGGGCGAGCCGGGCGAGCCGGGAGCGGCGCCGGAGGGCGAGGCAGCTGAGACGGCCGAGGCCGCGGCGCCGGCCGAGGCCGAGGCCGCAGCCGGAGGCGAGGCGGAGGTGGAGGTGGCCGAGGACGCGCAGGCCGCACCGAAGCCCGCGGCGACCGAGCCGCCGGTCGACGACGCCCTCGAGCGTCTCCTGGCCGAGGAGGAAGAGATCGAGCGCCGCACGCGCGAGCAGCACCACGAGGCCCCGCACTTCCGTAAGGAGTCGGACTGAGCATGCTCATGCCTCGCAAGGTCAAGCACCGCAAGCAGCAGCGCGGTCGGCTCACCGGGGTTGCCAAGGGCGGCACCGTGGTGCGGTTCGGCGACTACGGCATCCAGGCTCTCGAGCCCGGATGGATCACGGCCCGTCAGATCGAGGCGGCCCGAATCGCCATGACCCGCCACGTCCGCCGCGGTGGAAAGGTGTGGATCCGCATCTTCCCTGACAAGCCCGTGAGCCAGAAGCCCGCCGAGACCCGCATGGGCTCGGGGAAGGGTAACCCCGAGCACTGGGTCGCGGTCGTCAAGCCCGGCCGCATCCTGTTCGAGCTGGCCGGCGTGAACGAGGACCTCGGCAAGGCCGCCATGGAGCGGGCCATCCAGAAGCTCCCCATCAAGGCCCGCTTCGTGCTGCGGTCGGGACTGGACACAAGCGGGGGTGAGCTGTGATGGCCACCGCCACCGAGCTGCGCGAGCTCGACTTCGATGAGCTGGAGTCCCGCCTGTCCGAGGCCAAGCGGGAGCTGTTCAACCTGCGCTTCCAGGTGGTGACCGGGCAGCTGGACAACGTGAGCCGGATTCGCCAGGTGCGACGGGACGTGGCCCGGATCAGGACCATCCTGCGCGAGCAGGAGATCGCCGCCGCCGACGCCATCGAGGCTGCCACCGGCCGGTCCGAGGGCAAGGCCGGCCCGGGAGGCCGGTCCGAGGGCACAGAAGAGGATCGATCATGAGCGAGTCGTCTGCCGCCCCCGCCGCCCGCCCCAATCGACGCAAGACCCGTGAGGGGAGGGTCGTGTCCAACGCAATGGACAAGACCGCGGTCGTGTCCGTCGTGGAGCGGGTGCGCCACCCGAGGTACGCCAAGACCGTCCAGCGGACCAAGCGGCTTTATGCCCACGACCCCGGCAACGACGTGCGAGTCGGTGACCGCGTACGCGTGGCCGAGACGCGGCCGTTCTCCAAGCAGAAGCGGTGGAGGGTGATCGAGGTCATGGAGCGTGCGCGGTGATTCAGCAGGAGTCCCGGCTTCGGGTGGCCGACAACTCGGGGGCAAAAGAGGTCCTCTGCATCAAGGTGCTGGGCGGATCCAAGCGCCGCTACGCCAGCATCGGCGACATGTTCGTCGCCACGGTCAAGGACGCCATACCTGGCGCCGCGGTCAAGAAGGGCGAGGTCGTGAAGTGCGTCGTCGTCCGGACCAAGAAGGAGAAGCGCCGGCCCGACGGCAGCTACATCCGCTTCGACGAGAACGCCGCCGTCCTCGTCAACGAGACCCAGCAGCCCCGGGGGACCCGCATCTTCGGGCCCGTGGGACGCGAGCTTCGGGACAAGCGGTTCATGCGGATCGTCTCGCTCGCTCCGGAGGTGCTCTAGTGCGACTCAAGAAGGGTGACCGGGTCCGGGTCCTCTCCGGCAAGGACCGCGGCAAGGAAGGCGAGATCATGCGGGCCTTCCCGGCCGAGCGCAAGGTCATCGTCGAGGGCGTCAACGTGGTCAAGCGCCACACCCGTCCCACGCGTGCGGCGCGCCAGGCCGGGATCATCGACAAGAACATGCCGATGCCGGTGTCCTCGGTGGCCATCGTCTGCTCGTCGTGCGGCCCGACCCGCGTCGGGTTCCGCTTCGACGACCAGGGCCGCAAGGTGCGGGTGTGTCGCAAGTGCGGGAGTGACCTGTGACCGACCAAGCCACACTGTCCACCCGCGAGCGGCCTCGCCTGCGGCAGCAGTACGGGGCGGAGATCCGGGACCAGCTCAAGGGTTCCCTCGGCCTCGCCAACATCATGGAGGTGCCGAGGCTCTCCAAGATCGTCATCAACGTGGGCGTCGGTCGGGCCACCCAACAAGCCTCGTTGCTCGAGGGCGCGGTGCGCGACCTGACGACGATCACCGGACAGAAGCCGCTCGTGACCAGGGCCCGACGCTCGATTGCCGGCTTCAAGCTGCGGGAGGGCAACGCCATCGGCTGCAAGGTCACCCTTCGGGGCGACCGGATGTGGGAGTTCTTCGACAGGCTGGTCAGCCTCGCCATCCCCAGGGTCCGGGACTTCCGGGGTCTGTCGACCCAGTCCTTCGATGGCCGGGGGAACTACACCTTCGGCGTCACCGAGCAGCTGATCTTCCCCGAGATCGACTACGACAGCATCGACACCACCAGAGGCATGGACATCACCATCGTCACCACCGCCCGTACCGACGCCGAAGGACTCGCCCTGCTGACGGCCTTCGGCTTCCCGTTCAGACGTGAGGGGCAGTAACGAACATCATGGCCAAGAAGGCACTCGTCCAGAAGCAACAGCGCAAGCCCAAGTTCAAGGTCAGGGCCTACACCCGGTGCCGGCGGTGCGGCAGGCCCAAGGCCGTGCTCCGCAAGTTCGGGCTGTGCCGGATCTGTCTTCGGGAGATGGTGCACAACGGCGAGGTGCCCGGCGTGACCAAGGCGAGCTGGTGAGAGGAGGACGGCAACCGTGACCATGGTGGACCCCATCGCCGACATGCTGACCCGGATCCGCAACGCCAACGTGGCGATGCACGACACCGTGGCGATGCCCGGCTCGAAGCTCAAGGAATCGCTCGCGGACATCCTGCAGCGCGAGGGCTACATCGCCGGATACGAGTCAGGCGATCATCCCAGCCGCCCCGGACGGCTGCTCGAGATCAAGATGAAGTACACGCCAGAGCGCGATCGGACCATATCGGGGCTGCGGCGGGTGTCCAAGCCGGGCCTGCGGGTCTACACCCGGGCCGACAAGCTGCCGAGGGTGCTCGGTGGCCTCGGCGTGGCGGTGCTGTCGACCAGCCAGGGCCTGATGACCGATCGGGAGGCGCGCAAGCGCCGGATGGGTGGCGAGGTGCTCTGCTTTGTCTGGTGAGCTGATCCCCATGGCGGCGAAGGGCGCGGGCTGATGTCGAGAGTCGGACGCGCTCCCATTTCCGTCCCGGACGGCGTCGAGGTCGCCGTGAGCGGTCGCCAGGTGAGGGTCACCGGCCCCCAGGGGGTCCTGGCGCGCACCATCCCGGGCGACATCACCCTGCGTCAGGAGAACTCCACGCTGCTCGTCGAGCGCCCGGACGACCAGCGTCACAGCCGGGCCCTGCACGGCCTCACCCGCTCCCTCGTCAACAACATGGTCGCCGGCGTGACGACGGGGTTCACCAAGGACCTCGAGATCGTCGGCGTCGGCTACCGGGCCAATGCTCGCGGATCGGACCAGCTGGAGCTGGCCCTGGGCTTCAGCCATCCGGTGCGCGTGGACGCGCCGGAGGGCATCTCCTTCGAGGTTCCCGCCCCCACCCGTATCACGGTGCGGGGCATCGACAAGGAGCTCGTCGGCCAGGTAGCGGCCACCATCCGCATGATCCGCAAGCCGGAGCCCTACAAGGGCAAGGGCGTTCGGTACCGCGGCGAACGGGTGGTCCGCAAGGCCGGGAAGGCGGCGAAGTGATGGACGGCACCACGCACCGCGAAGACCTGCGAACGCGCCGCCACCGCCGGGTGCGCAAGAAGGTGCGGGGCACACCCGAGCGGCCCCGGCTGGCCGTGTTCCGTTCGAACCGGCACATCTCCGCCCAGGTCATCGACGATCTCAACGGCCGGACGCTGGCCGCGGCCTCGACGCTCGAGGCCGAGCTGCGCGGCCAGCCCACGGCCAAGGTGACTGCCGCCACCGCGGTGGGCCAGTTGCTCGGGAGCAGGGCCCGTGCGGCCGGCGTGACCCGTGTGGTCTTCGACCGGGGCGGATTCCTGTACCACGGACGGGTGGCCGCCGTCGCCGACGCCGCCCGCCAAACCGGATTGGAGTTCTGACGACGATGCCCGACTCACAGTACGAAGAGCGCACCATAAAGGTGAACCGGGTGGCCAAGGTGGTGAAGGGAGGACGCCGCTTCTCCTTCACCGCCCTCATGGTCATCGGCGACGGCAACGGCAAGGTGGGCCTCGGGTACGGGAAGGCCAAGGAGGCCGGCCTGGCCGTCCAGAAGGGCATCGACGAGGCCAAGAAGAACCTCTTCGACGTGGCCCTGGCCGGGTCCACCATCACCCATCCCACCATCGGCGAGAGCGGGGCCGGGCGGGTCCTCCTCAAGCCGGCTGCACCAGGGACCGGCGTCATCGCAGGGGGAGCAGCCCGGGCCATCCTCGAGATGGCGGGCATCCACGACATCCTGGCCAAGTCGCTGGGCTCGTCGAACGGGATCAACGTGGCCCACGCCACCATCGCCGGGCTGAAGTCACTGAAGCGACCCGACGAGGTGGCCCGGTTGCGGGGCCTGTCGCCCGAGGAGATCAGCCCCGCCGGCATGCTCAAGGCCTACCAGGACCGCCAGCGCGGCGGTCATGTGCCCACCGAGGTGGCCTAGGCCATGGCTCCCGAGAAGCGGGCCTCCCGAGGGCGCGCCGAGCCTGCGGCTCCGACGCACCTGGTCGTCACCCAGGTGCGGTCGGCCATCGGGACCAAGCCCAAGCACCGCGGCACCCTGCGGGCCCTCGGCCTGCGCCGCATCGGGCACCACTCGGTGCTGCCCGACCGCCCCGAGATCCGGGGGATGATCGCCCGCGTGCCCCATCTGGTGTCGGTGGCCCCGGCCGACGCCGCGACCGGTCGCGGGGCCGACGGCGACCAGGGTGAAGGAGCCACGTCATGAAGCTGCACGATCTCAAGCCGGCGCCGGGGGCCACCCGCCCCCGCCGGCGGGTCGGCCGGGGTATCGCCGGCAAGGGGGGCAAGACCGCTGGACGGGGCATGAAGGGCCAGCGGGCCCGGGACACGGTGAAGCCCGGCTTCGAGGGTGGTCAGCTGCCCCTCACCCAGCGGATCCCCAAGCTCAAGGGGTTCAAGAACCCGTTCCGGGTCGAGTACAACGTGGTCAACCTCACGGTCCTGGATGCCATCGAAGGTGACGAGGTGACCCCTGAGGTCCTCCGCGCCGCCGGACTGGTCCACAAGCGGGGGCTGGTGAAGATCCTGGGTGGCGGCGAGATCCACCGGTCCCTGCGCGTCGAGGCGCACGCCTTTTCGGGCCCGGCCGAGGCAGCCATCACCGCGGCAGGCGGTACGGTGAGGGTCATTCCACCGCCCTTCGGCGGCGGCCGCCCGCCGGCAAAGGGCAACGCCCTGACCAACCGCTGAGCAGTTCGCAGGACGAGGAGCCGACATGCTCTCCAGCCTCAAGAACATGTTCAAGGTCGTCGACCTGCGGAACAAGATCCTTTTCACCCTGCTCATCATCTCGCTGTACCAGTTCGGGGCGAACGTGCCGGTGCCGGGCATCAGCTTCAGCGCCGTCCAGCAGCTGGAGCAGCAGGCCAAGGCGGGCGGCATCCTCGGCTTCCTCAACCTCTTCTCCGGGGGTGCCCTGACCCGGTTCGCCGTGTTCGGGCTGGGGATCATGCCCTACATCACCAGCTCGATCATCATCCAGCTGCTGGTGACCGTGATCCCCAAGCTGGAGGAGTGGCGGGACCAGGGGGCGGTCGGCCAGCGCAAGCTGACCCAGGTGACCCGCTACCTGACCGTGGCCCTGGCGCTCATGCAGTCCACCGGGCTGGCCTTCGTGTTCCACGGCGGCGGCGGGGGTCTGCTCGGCAACGGCCAGAACATCGACCTCATACCGAAGTTCACCGTCCCCCGGGTGCTGTTCATCGTCGTCACGCTCACGGCGGGCACAGCCTTCGTCATGTGGCTGGCCGAGCTCATCACCCAGCGAGGGATCGGCCAGGGCATGTCGATTCTCATCTTCGCCAACGTGGTCGCCAGCATCCCCTCGGGTGGGTCGGTGATCCTGGCCGAGGGGGGGCGGTTCAAGTTCGGCATCATCCTGGCCATCACCCTCGTGCTGCTGGTATCCATCGTCTTCGTCGAGCAGGGCCAGCGCCGCATTCCCGTCACCTTCGCCAAACGTGTCACCGGGCGACGCATGTACGGGGGCCAGAGCACCTACATCCCGCTCAAGGTCAACCAAGCGGGGGTCATACCGATCATCTTCGCCAGCTCGGTGCTGTACTTCCCCGTCCTGCTGTCGAACGTGGTGCCCTGGACGTCGGTGCGCAACTTCATCAACAACCACCTCGTGCAGCCGACGAGCTATTACTACATCGGCATCTACGGGGTGCTCATCATCCTGTTCACCTACTTCTACGTCACGATCACCTTCGATCCGCATCAGCAGGCCGACGTCATCCGGAAGCAGGGTGGTTACATCCCCGGCATCCGGCCCGGGTACCCGACCGAGCGGTACCTCGCCGGCATCCTCAACCGCATCACCCTGCCCGGCTCCATGTTCCTCGCCTCCGTGGCCCTGGTGCCGTCGATCGCGCTGGCGGTCTGGGGCATCACGAAGTACCCGTTCGCGGGAACGACCCTGCTCATCGCCGTGGGCGTGGCCCTGGAGACGATGAAACAGATCGACAGCCAGCTCATGATGCGCAACTACGAGGGCTTCCTCAAATAGTGGCGAGCGTCCTTGACCGGGAGCTCAGGTGGTACCAGGCGCCCGGCTGATCATTCTCGGCAAGCAGGGGGCGGGGAAGGGGACACAATGCGTGCGGCTGTCGCGCCATTACGTCGTGCCCCACATCTCCACCGGTGACATGTTCCGGGCGGCAGTGAAGTCGCGCTCAGACCTGGGCGAGAAGGCGAAGGAGTTCATGGATGCAGGCGAGCTGGTCCCCGACGAGGTCGTGATGGGGTTGGTGGCCGAGCGCCTCGGTCTCGACGACACCAAGGCCCGGGGCTTCGTGCTCGACGGCTTCCCGCGGACGGTGCATCAGGCCAAGGGTCTGGCCGAGCTGCTGACGCCCGACGAGATCGACCTCGTGGTCAACCTCGAGGTCCCGACCGAGGTCGTGTTGCGCCGCCTGGCGAGCCGCCGGGTGTGCATCGACTGCGGGGCCAACTACAGCGTCGACAGCCCGCCCAGGCTGAACTGGACCTGTGACATCTGCGGGGGCGAGGTCGTCCAGCGCGAGGACGACACCGAAGGGGCCATCCGCCGCCGCCTCGACCTCTACCAGCGCGAGACCCGGCCCCTGGTCGACTGGTACGCCGAGCGCGACCTGCTCGCCGAGGTGGACGGCGTGGGCGATCCCGACGAGGTCACCGGCGACCTCGTGCGGTCGGTCGACCAGCGGCGGGAGCAGGGCATGGGGCGACGCGTATGAGGCCGCGGGAGCGTTCGAGATGAGGCCGCGGGAGCGTTCGGGATGAGACGCAGCGCCGAGGAGATCGCCAAGATGCGCCTGGCGGGCCGGATCGTGGCCGAGATGCACGACCGGACGCGGGCCGCAGCCCGGCCGGGTGCGACCACGGCCGACCTGGACGCGGTGGCCGTCGAGGTCCTGGAGCGCCGGGGGGCGCGCTCGAACTTCCTCAACTACCACGGCTTCCCGGCCGTGATCTGCACCTCGCCGAACGACATGATCGTCCACGGCATCCCCGGCGACTACCGGCTGGCCGAAGGCGACATCCTGTCGATCGACTGCGGGGCCATCGTGGAGGGCTACCACGCTGACGCCGCCTTCACCATGGGCATCGGAGGCGTCACGCCCGAGGACGAGGCCCTCATGGAAGTCACCGAGCAGAGCCTGCGGGCCGGGATCGACCAGATGAAGGACGGCAACCGTCTCAACGACATCGGCAGGGCCGTGCAGGCGGTGGTGGAGAAGGCGGGGTTCTCGGTCGTGCGGGAATACGTCGGGCACGCCATCGGCACGGCCATGCACGAGGAGCCCCAGGTCCCCAACTACTGGCCGGGGAGCCCGGGACCGAAGCTGAAGGTGGGTAACGTCTTCGCTGTCGAGCCCATGGTCAACGCCGGCAGCGCCGGCACCAGGCTCCTCGGCGACGGCTGGAGCGTCGTGACCGCCGACGGCCGTCGCTCGGCCCATTTCGAGCACTCCATCGCCATCACCGACGACGGTCCGGAGGTGCTCACCGTACCCTGACATGCTAAAATGTCAGATTGGCCGGGGCCGGAGCTTCCTGGCCGGATGCTCCGGGGGTGGGCGACCAGCCTCGGGGCCCGTGCCCCCTCGTCCGACCAGCCATCGTCCAACGTTCGGCCGCTTGCCGGCCGGCCCTTCCCAAGCAGCACCTGACCATTGCCGCATCCGTAGGAGGATCATCTGCCCAAGCCCAAAGAGGACGCGATCGTGCTCGAAGGGACGGTTGTCGAGCCGCTTCCCAACGCTATGTTCCGAGTCGAGTTGGAGAATGGGCACAAGGTGCTCGCCCACAGCTCGGGAAAGATGCGAATGCATCGCATCCGCATCCTGCCCGGAGACCGTGTCCAGGTGGAGATCACGCCCTACGATCTGTCGAGGGGCAGGATCACCTATCGCTACAAGTGAGCAGGAAATGAAGGTACGACCCAGCGTCAAACCAATCTGTGAGAAGTGCAAGGTGATCCGCCGCCACCGGCGGGTGATGGTCATCTGCACCAATCCCCGTCACAAGCAGAGGCAGGGCTAGCGATGGCGCGCATTTCCGGAGTCGACATCCCGAGGGAGAAGCGGCTCGAGGTGTCCCTCACCTACATCTACGGCGTGGGCCGTACCGCCGCCCACCAGGTCTGTGACGCCACCGGGATCGACAGCGACACCCGGGTGCGGGACCTCACCGACGAAGAGGTGGGTCGCCTGCGGTCCTGGATGGACGCCAACCTGAAGGTCGAGGGCGACCTGCGCCGGGACGTCGCCCAGGACATCAAGCGCAAGATGGAGATCGGCTCCTACCAGGGAGTCCGTCACCGGCGCGGCCTTCCCGTCAACGGCCAGCGCACCCACACCAACGCCCGCACCCGCAAGGGGCCCAAGAAGACCGTCGCCGGCAAGAAGAAGGTTCGCAAGCACTGATGCCCAAGCCCAAGCCAGGAGGACGGCGGCCCCGCCGCCGAGAGCGCAAGAACGTCGCCTACGGCGTCGCCCACATCAAGAGCTCGTTCAACAACACGATCGTGTCGATCACCGACCCCGAGGGCAACGTCCTGGCCTGGGCGTCGGCGGGCAACGTGGGTTTCAAGGGCTCCCGCAAATCGACTCCCTTCGCCGCCCAGCTGGCCGCCGAGGCCTGCGCCCGTCGGGCCATGGAGCACGGCGTGCGCAAGGTCGACGTGCTGGTGAAGGGCCCAGGGTCGGGGCGGGAGACCGCCATCCGATCCCTGACCAACACCGGCATCGAGGTGGCCGGCATCAAGGACGTCACCCCGATACCGCACAACGGTTGCCGGCCCAAGAAGCGGCGGCGGGTATGACCCGCGCCGCGGGTCGATAGGCCGCGAGACAGGACGAGGAGGAGAGCACCCCACCCCATGGCCCGATACACCGGCCCCGTCTGCCGCCTGTGCCGCCGGGAGAAGATGAAGCTGTTCCTGAAGGGACCGAAGTGCGACTCGATGAAGTGCCCGATCGAGCGCCGTCCCTATCCGCCCGGCGAGCACGGGCGCGACCGCGTCCGCCAGGGCTCGGAGTACCTGGCCCAGTTGCGGGAGAAGCAGAAGGCCCGCCGCATCTACGGCGTCCTGGAGAAGCAGTTCGTGAACCTCTACGAGCAGGCCACCCACCAGTCGGGGATCGCCGGCGAGAACCTCCTGCGCATGCTCGAGCAGCGCCTCGACAACGTGGCCTACCGTGCCGGCTGGGGTGCCAGCCGTTCCCAGGCCCGCCAGCTCGTCCGCCACGGGCACGTGCAGGTCAACGGCAAGCGGGTCAACATCCCGAGCTACCAGGTGCGCCAGGGTGACGTCGTGGCCCTGGCCGAGCGCTCCCGCCAGCTCATCATCATCCGTCACAACGTCGACACCCTGGACCGCCAGGTCCCGCCCTGGCTGGAGGCCGAGGACGGGGGCCTCCGGGTCACCGTGCGGAGCCTGCCCCTCAGGGAGCACATCGACGTGCCCGTGCGAGAGCAGCTCATCATCGAGCTGTACTCCAAGTAGCAGCACCAGCGTCAAGGAGTCATCGTCGCCATGCTCATCATCCAACGCCCGACCGTGGAGCCGCTCGACGAGGAGGAGAACGGCCACCAGCGCTTTGCCATTGGACCCCTGGAGCCAGGGTTCGGCCACACCATGGGCAACACGCTGCGGCGGACCCTGCTCTCCTCGATCCCAGGAGCGGCTGTCACCCAGGTCCGCTTCGACGACGCCCTCCACGAGTTCACCACCCTCCCGGGCGTGAAGGAGGACGTCACCGACATCATCCTCAACCTGAAGGACATCGTCCTCCGGGTCGAGTCCGACGAGCCCGTCACCCTTCGCCTGGACGTCCGCGGGCCGGCCGGCGTCACCGCCGGAGACCTGCAGGCTCCGGCCGACGTCGAGGTGCTGAATCCCGAGCTGACCCTGGCGACGCTGGATCCGAAGGGCCGGCTGGCCATGGACGTGACGGTCGAGCGGGGCCGGGGCTACGTCTCGGCCGAGCTCAACAAGCGCACCTCGACCATCGGCGTCATCCCCGTGGACTCGATCTTCTCACCCGTTCGCAGGGTCGCCTTCACGATCGAGCCCACCCGGGTGGAGCAGTCGACCAACTTCGACCTGCTCGTCCTCGACGTCGAGACCGACGGCTCGATCTCGCCTCGGGACGCCCTGGCCTCGGCGGGCGAGACCCTGCGGTCCCTGGTGGGCCTGGTGGCGGACATGAGCGACCATCCCCAGGGTCTCGAGCTGGGCGACGTCAGCACCATGACCAGCGGCTCCCCCGACCTCGACCTTCCCATCGAGGACCTCGACCTCTCCGAGCGGCCCCGCAACTGTCTCAAGCGGGCCCAGGTGAACAGCATCGGCGAGCTGGTCGAGCGCACCAACGACGACCTGCTCGCCATCACCAACTTCGGGCAGAAGTCCCTCGACGAGGTCATCCAACGCCTCGACGAGCGGGGGCTGTCGCTGCGCACCAAGGAGGACTGAGGTGCAGGGCACACCGACCAAGGGTCGCCGCCTCGGCGGCGGCGCCGCCCACCAGAAGGCCATGCTCGGCAACCTGGTGGCGTCGCTTGTGGCTGCGGAGGCTCTGGTGACCACCGAGGCCAAGGCCAAGGCCATGCGGCCAGTCGTCGAGAAGGTGATCACCAAGGCCCGCAAGGGCGGCGTCCACAATCAGCGCCAGGTCGTGGGGCTGATCAGGGACAAGGACATGGCCAGCAAGCTGTTCGAGGACATCGGGCCCCGGTACACCGACCGGCCGGGGGGCTATACCCGCATCCTCAAGCTCGGTCCGCGTCATGGGGACAATGCCCCCATGGCCCGTATCGAGCTCGTTTGACGCTCTTCGGCCCCGACGAGCCGGCCCGGGACGCCGGCCCAGGAGCCAGGCGCACCGCGATCGCACCGGAACAGGGGCCGTCCGCCGACCAGCCCATCCGGGTTCGCCTCACCGTCGCCTACGACGGGACCGGGTTCCACGGCTTTGCCGCCCAGCCCGGCCAGACCACGGTGGGCGGGACGCTGAGCGAGGCCATCGAGAAGGTGGTCGGCCACGAGGTGCACCTGACCTGCGCGGGACGGACCGACACCGGGGTCCACGCCTGGGGCCAGGTGATCCACGCCGACCTCGCTCCCGTGAGGCGACGGCTCGATCTCGACGCGCTGGTCCGCTCGTGTAACGCCATGCTGTCGCCTGCGATCGTCGTGCGCGAGGCCCGGATCGCCGCGCCCGGCTTCGACGCCCGCCACTCGGCCGTCTCGCGCCGCTACCGCTACAGCGTGCTCAACGTGCCGACCCCCGATCCCTTCCTCGCCGCCACGGCCTGGCACGTCGAGGACCCGCTCGACCTGCGGGCCATGGAGCAGGCGACCGATCCGCTGCTCGGCGAGCACGACTTCTCGACCTTCTGCCGTCGCCCTCCGGACGGCGGATCGCTCGTTCGTCGCGTCCACGACGCCTGCTGGACCCGGGGACACGGCGGTCTGGGCGAGGGCGATCTGCTGCAGTTCGAGATCGAAGCTGCCGCTTTCTGTCACCAGATGGTCCGCTCGGTGGTTGGCACCCTGGTCGAGGTGGGACGGGGTCGGAAGCGGGCTGGCGATCTGGGCTGGATACTCCGATCCCGCGATCGCGCCCTCGCCGCCTCGCCCGCGCCCCCGCACGGGCTGTGCCTGTGGGCTGTCGGCTACCCGGATGACGGCCGGGCATCCTGATCGGCCACCCGGGCCACATCGGCCGGCTCGGCGGCCAGCGCCACGTTGAATCCTTGGTCCTGCAGGGTGCTCACCACCTCGTGGCGATGGGAGGGGTCGCGGGTCTCCACCGTCAGGAGGACCTCGACCTCGTCCACGCCCAGCTCGAGGCCGGCCCGATGGTGCTCGACCGACAGCACGTTGAGTCGCATCTTGGCCACGGCGTCGGTGAGGGCGGCCAGCTCGCCGGGGCGGTCGCTGAGGACGATCCGCAGGAGCAGGTATCGGCCGGCGGCGGACAGGCCGCGCTCGATGAGCTTGGTGAGCACGAGGGGATCGACGTTGCCGCCCGAGAGCACCGCCAGCGCCGGACCGGTACCCGGCACCCGACCGGCCAGGATGGCGGCCAGCGCCACCGCCCCGGCCGGCTCGACGACCACCTTGGCCCGCTCCACCAGCAGGAGGAGGGCGCGGCTTATCTCCTCCTCGGTCACGGTGACCACCTCGTCCACGTACGCCTGCGTGTGGGCGAGCGTCAGATCGGACACGCAGCGCACGGCGATGCCGTCGGCCATCGTGGCCACGCTGTCGAGTGTCACGCACCGTCCGGCGTCGAGCGATGCCCGCATGGCCGCCGCCCCCGCGGCCTCGACACCGACGACCTTCACCTGGCCGCGGGTGTGGGCCAGTGCGGTCGCCACCCCGGCGACCAGGCCGCCGCCTCCGACGGGCACGACCACGACCGTGGCCTGGGGCGCCTGCTCGGCCAGCTCGAGACCGACGGTGCCCTGACCGGCCACGACGAGGGGATCGTCGAAGGGCGGCACCAGCACGGCGCCCGTCCGGTCGGCGTGCTCCCGGGCGGCGGCCATGGCGTCGTCCACGACAGCACCGTCGAGGAGCACCGTCGCCCCGTAGGACCTCGTCGCCTCGACCTTGGGCAGCGCCGCGTTGGCGGGCATGAAGATGGTGGCGGGGATGCCCGACAGGCGGGCGGCGAGGGCGACGCCCTGGGCGTGGTTGCCGGCCGAGGCGGCCACGACCTCGGGCTTTGGACCCTCGGCCTCCTCCAGGCGGGCCACGAAGTTGCGGGCTCCGCGGATCTTGAACGATCCGGTCCGCTGGAGCTGCTCACCCTTCAGCAGGACCTCGCGGCCCGCCAGCTCCGAGAGCGAGTGGGTGCGGGTCACCGGCGTCACCCGGACGACCGGCGAGACGGTTGCTCTGGCGTCCTCGATGTCGCGCAGGTCGATCACGCCAGCGTGAGCCTACTGTGGCGGCCCCGTTTGCCGGCAGGGGGGCGGCGACCCTAATCTGGTTCGTCGGCCCGGCGCTCGAAGGACGCGGTCCGCGTCTCCCGAATTGCCGGAATCCCTGGAAGAGACTCCCTTGCGTACCTACTCACCCAAGCCCAGCGACGTCGTCCGTGCCTGGCACGTCGTCGACGCCGACGGACTGGTGCTGGGCCGCATGTGTGCCGAGGTGGCTCGGGTCCTGCGAGGCAAGCACAAGCCCCTCTTCGCCCCTCACGTCGACATGGGTGACCACGTCGTGATCGTCAACGCGGCCAAGGTGGTCATGACCTCCGACAAGGCCGGCAAGAAGCACTACTACCGCCACAGCGGCTACCCCGGCAGCCTGACGAGCCGTACTTACGCCGAGCTGCTGGCCACCCGACCCGAAGAGACCGTCCGCCGGGCGGTGCGAGGGATGCTGCCCAAAGGCCCGCTCGGTCGGCGCACGTTGAAGAAGCTCAAGGTGTACGCCGGACCCGCCCATCCACACACCGCCCAGGACCCCCAGCCCCTGCCGCTGGCGGGAGCCCGGGCGCACCCGGCCTGAGGAGCCCGATCATGCCCCAGCCTCTCGTCAAGACCACCGGTCGCCGCAAGGCGGCGGTGGCGCGCGTGCGTTTCCGCTCCGGCGGCGGGACCATCAGGATCAACCGGCGCCCGATCGAGGAGTACTTCCCCTCGGCGACTCACCGCATGATCGCCACCGAGCCTCTGCGGCTGGCGACGGCGGCGGACACCTACGACATCGACGCGACCATCGGCGGCGGGGGCACCTCCGGACAGGCCGGCGCCCTCCGCCTCGGGATCGCCCGCGGCCTGGCCGATCTGGACGGTGAACTCCGGGTCCCCCTCAAGCGGGCGGGGTTCCTGACGCGCGACGCCAGGAAGAAGGAGAGCAAGAAGTACGGCCTCAAGAAGGCCCGCAAGGCGCCCCAGTACTCGAAGCGGTAGCCGCGCTTGACCCTGAAGTTCGGCACCGACGGCCTCCGCGGCGTCGCCAACGCCGAGCTCACCCCTGAGCTCGTCCTTGCCCTCGGACGGGCCGCGGCACGGGTCGTTCCCGCTCCTGAGTTCATCGTCGGTCGGGACACGAGGCTGTCGGGCCCCCTGTTGCAGGCTGCTCTGGCCGCCGGGCTGGCCAGCGAAGGCGTGCGCGTCGCCGACGTCGGCGTCATCCCCACGCCCGGCCTGGCCTGGCTCTCGGCGACGCGGCAGGTCCCGGCGGCGATGATCTCGGCCTCGCACAACCCGTTCCCCGACAACGGCGTCAAGCTCTTCGGCTCCGGAGGGACCAAGCTGTCCGATCCCGTCGAGCGGGCCCTCGAGACCGAGCTCGGCCGGCTGGTCGCCGAGCCCACGGCGCCCGTCACGAGAGCGGTGGTGGGGGGCTCGGTGGGCCGCATAGACGCCGACCCCGCGGCCGTCGATCAGTACAGCGACCACCTCGTCGCCTCACTGGACGGCCGCCGCCTGGACGGCCTTCGTTGTGTGCTGGACTGCGCCAGCGGCGCCGCCAGCCGGGTCGCACCGTCGGTCCTGGCCCGCTTGGGAGCCGACGTGAGCGTCATCGCCGACGCTCCCGACGGGACGAACATCAACGACGGCTGCGGCTCGACCCATCCCGAGGGCCTCCAGCGCGCCGTCGTGGCGGCGGGGGCCGACGTGGGACTGGCCTTCGATGGCGACGCCGACCGCGTGCTGGCCGTCGATCACGCCGGCACCCTGGTCGACGGTGACCATCTCATGGCCCTGTTCGCCGTGGATCTCCTGGAGCGTGGCCTTCTCGCTTCGGACACGGTGGTGGTGACGGTCATGACCAACCTCGGGATGCTGCTCGCCCTCGAGGCCAGGGGCATCCGGGTGTGCCAGACCCAGGTGGGCGACCGCCACGTCCTGGTCGCCATCGAGGAGGGTGGCTACACCCTCGGGGGGGAGCAGTCCGGTCACATCATCTTCCGACAGCTCGCAACCACCGGCGACGGGATCCTGACCGGCCTCCAGCTCCTCGATCTGCTTCGGCGTCGGGGTCGGCCCCTGGCCGAGCTGGCCGGCGAGGCGATGACCCGCCTGCCGCAGGAGCTTGTCAGTGTGGCAGTGCCCCGTCCCGACCAGCTGGCCTCGGCCGGAGCGGTCTGGGAGGAGGTGGCGGCCGTCGAGGCAGAGCTCGGTCGTGCCGGTCGGGTCCTGCTCCGGGCCAGCGGCACCGAGCCGGTCGTGCGGGTCATGGTCGAGGCACAGAGCGCCGAGCAGGCTCGCGCCGCGGTCGACCGCCTGTGCCGCATCGTGCGCCGCCAGCTGGGGGACGCGTGAGGCGCCCGTTGCTCACCGCGGCTGCCCGGCAACCGAGCATGTCGCGTTCGAGCCGGGTTCCGACGGCAGCGAGGTCGGCGCCTCGAGCCACCGTCCCGGTGGGTGACAGGACGCCGTAGCCTTAGGTCCCATGTGCGGCATCATCGGCGCCACCGGATCGTCTCCCGTGCTCCCCGTGCTCCTCGAGGGGCTGGCCCGCCTCGAGTACCGCGGCTACGACTCGGCAGGTGTCGCGCTGCTGGCCGATGGGGGCGTGTGGCGCCGCCGGCGGGCCGGCGGCAACAAGAGCGTGGCCGAGCTGACCGAGACGGTCGGTGACGCCCCGTCCGCCACCGCGGGCATCGGCCACTCGCGGTGGGCGACCCACGGGGCACCGACGGAGCTCAACGCCCACCCGCACACCGATGCCTCCGGCCGTCTGGCCCTCGCCCACAACGGGATCATCGAGAACTACCGGGAGCTGGCCCGGACCCTGCCCCAGGGCGGCGACGAGCTGACCAGTGACACCGACACCGAGGTGTTGGCGCACCTGATCGCGGCCCGCAAGCGAGACGGTCTGGGCCTGGCTGACGCCGTGCGCGCCGCCCTGGCCGAGGTCCAGGGCAAGTTCGCCATCGCCGTCATCCACGCCGACGACCCCGGGCTCATCGTCGGCGCCCGGCGGGGCTCGCCGCTGATCGCCGGCCAGAGCGACGGGACCGGACTGCTGGCATCGGACATCCCCGCCATCCACGGCCGGGCCGAGACGTTCTACGTCATCGACAACGACCGCGTCGCCGAGGTTCGTGCCGGCGATGTGCGGGTCACCGACCTGGCCGGGCGCGAGGTCGAGCTGGTCCCCCGGCAAGTCAGCTGGGACCTGGAGGCCGCCGAGAAGGGTGGGTACCCGGACTTCATGATGAAGGAGATCCACGAGCAGCCGGCCGCCGTGCGCGACACCCTGTTGGGCCGCATCGCGGGCGGGCGCCTCGTGCTGGACCAGGTGCGGTTGTCGGACGATGACGTGCGCCAGGTCGACAAGGTCTTCGTCGTCGCCACCGGGTCGAGCTACCACGCCGGGATGGTGGGCCGATTGTCCATCGAGCACTTCGCCCAGCTGCCCACCGAGCTCGAGATCGCCAGCGAGTTCCGCTACCGCGACCCGGTGCTCGACTCGTCCAGCCTCGTCGTCGCCATCAGCCAGTCCGGCGAGACGCTGGACACGATGGAGGCGGTCGCCCACACCAAGGCCATGAGCAAGGCGCGGGTGCTGGCCGTCACCAACGTGGTGGACTCCTCGCTCGCTCGGGATGCCGACGCCACGCTCTACACCCGGGCGGGACCGGAGATCGGTGTGGCCTCGACCAAGTGCCACGTGGCCCAGCTCGTGGCCATGCAGGTCCTGGCCCTGTACCTGGGCCAGGTCAGGGGCAAGTACTACCCCGAGGAGGTGGCCCACCAGCTCGAGTGCCTGCAACGCCTGCCCGAGCGCGTCCAGGCCGCCATCGACACGGCTCCGGCGGTGACCGAGGTGGCCCGGCAGGTGGCGGGAGTGCGCGATTTCTTCTTCATCGGCCGGGGTGTCGGAAACGCCATGGCCCTGGAGGGCGCCCTCAAGCTCAAGGAGATCAGCTACCTCCGGGCGGAGGGCTATCCGGCCGGCGAGCTCAAGCACGGCCCCATCGCGCTCATCGAGCCCGGCGTGGTGGTGGTGGCGATCGCCACTCGCAGCCGGCTGCGGGACAAGCTGCTGGCCAACATGCAGGAAGTCAAGGCCCGAGGGGCGACCGTCGTCGCCCTGGTCGACGACGAGGACGCCGACGACAGCCACGTGCGGGCGATCGCCGACCACGTCCTGACCGTGCCCTACGCCGGCCACGAGCTGTTCCAGCCCGTGGTGGACGTCGTCCCCCTCCAGCTCTTCGCCTATGCGCTGGCCAGGGGGCGGGGCAACGACGTCGACCGTCCCCGCAACCTGGCCAAGACCGTCACCGTCGAGTGATGACCCCGTCGGGGGCTGCGATCGAGGGCGTGGGGATCGGGATCGACGCCGTGGAAGTGCCGAGGTTCCGCCGGGCGCTCGAGCGCCGGCCTGGGCTGCGGGGCCGGTTGTTCACCGCCGGCGAGCTGGCGTACGCGGCCCGGTTCGCCGACCCGGCACCCCGGCTGGCCGCCCGCTTCGCCGTGAAGGAGGCGACCATGAAGTCGCTGGGCGTCGGGCTCGGCGCCTTCGCCTTCCACGACGTCGAGGTGGTACGCCGACCGGGAGGCGCGCCCACGCTCTCTGTCGCCGGCAAGGCTTCCGAGCTCGCGGGCCGCCTCGAAGTGACGGGCTGGCGGGTGTCGATCACCCACACCGATCTGATGGCCGAGGCCGTGGTGCTCGCTCTGGCCGGCCCGGGAGGCCTGCCCATCGATACGGCCGGCGCGGGAGGCCGGCCCATCGATACGGCGGGCCGAGGATGAAGCCGGTCGTGACGGTCGAGGAGATGAAGGCCGTCGACGCCGACGCCCAGCGGCGCGTGAGCCTGGAGACCCTCGTGGACCGGGCTGGTGGGGCGGTGGCCCGATCCGTGCTCCGCCGGCTGGGGGGCTCGTACGGGCGTCGAGTCGTAGTCGTGGCCGGCAAGGGCCACAACGGAGACGACGGCCGCGTCGCCGCCGACCGGCTCCGTCGGCGCGGCGTGGGGGTGCGAGTGGTCGACGCGGCAGCGGCCGGGGAGGAGCTCCCGCCCTGCGACATCGTCGTGGACGCCGCCTATGGGACGGGATTCCGGGGCGAGTACCGGGCGCCCGAGGTCGCGCCGGGCGGACTCGTGGTGGCCGTCGACATCCCCTCGGGGGTCAACGGCGACACCGGAGAGGCGGCTTCGGGCGCGGTGCGGGCCGATGCCACCGTGACCTTCGCCGCCCTCAAGCCCGGACTGCTGCTCGGCGAGGGTCCTGAGCGGTCCGGATCGGTCGAGGTCGTCGATATCGGCCTGGACGTCAGCCGGGCCCGCATGCACGTGGTCGACGACGCCGACGTCGGTGACCTCCTGCCCACGCGCCCGAGAGACAGCCACAAGTGGGAGACGGCGATCTATGTCGCTGCCGGTTCACCCGGGATGATGGGGTCGGCGACCTTCTGCTCCCTGGCCGCCATGCGGTCGGGGGCGGGAATGGTCCAGCTCGGCGTCCCCGGCGCCGGCCCTCGGGACCTCCCGAGCAGCGAGGTGGTCGCCCACGGGCTGCCGCCCGAAGGTTGGGAAGCCGACGTCCTCGGCGTCGTCGGACGCTGCCGGGCGCTCGTCCTCGGGCCGGGGCTGGGACGCTCCGAAGCAGCGGCGACAGCCGTGCGCCGTCTGGTCGCCGAGTGCCCCGTTCCCGTGCTCGTCGATGCCGACGGGCTCAACGTGCTCGGCCGGGCGGAGGAGGTCGCCAAGCTCGTAGCGGGCCGCTCGACCCCCATCGTGCTGACGCCTCACGCCGGCGAGTACGCCCGCCTGGCCGGCGCTGCCCCTGCGCCCGACCGGATCGGAGCCGCCCGCGACCTGGCCCGGCGGACCGGTGCGGTGGTGCTGCTGAAGGGCTCGACGACCATCGTGGCCGCGCCGGATGGCGGATCGCTCGTCTCGACATCGGGCTCGCAACGTCTGGCCACGGCCGGGACCGGCGACGTCCTCTCCGGCGTCATCGGGGCCTTCCTGGCTCGGGGTCTGGATGCCGTCGAGGCGGCGGCGTTCGGGGCCCACGCCCATGGTCGGGCAGCGGGGCTAGGCCTCTCCGAGGGCCTGCTGGCGGGGGACCTCGTCGAGCTCGTGCCCCGCTGGCTGTCGGGAGTGATGGCCCGGTGAGGGCGCGCTGGGTGGCCCTCGGCCTGGGCGCCGCGGCCGGGTCCGCGGCCCTCGTCGAGCGCCAGATCATCCGGCGGGCGCGGGCGGGGGTCGTGCCCGTCGGCGAAGCCGATTTCGTCCCCCCGGTCGCCGAGCGGACGATCGAGACTGACGACGGTGCCGAGATCCACGTCCTCGAGCGGGGAGAGGGCCCGCCGATCGTGTTGCTGCACGGGATCACGCTTGCGGCCCGTATCTGGGGCTACCAGCTGCACGACCTCTCGGCGACACACCGGGTCGTCGCCATCGACCAGCGCGGCCACGGTCGGTCCCGTGCTGGCCGGGAGCCCGCCGACCTCACTCGTCTCGGGACCGACCTCCTCACCGTCCTCGAAGCTCTGGACCTCCGGCACGCGGTCCTCGTCGGCCATTCGATGGGAGGCATGGTCGTGCTCCGCCTGTTGGCGGACCGGCCCGAGACGCTGTCCGAACGGGTGGCCGGAGTCGGTCTGGTGGCCACGTCGGGAGGTCCGCTCGCCCGCCTGCCCTACTGGGAGCTGCTGGCCCGCACGCTGGCGCGCCTCGTCGGCCTGCGGCTGCACAGGATGAACGGGGTCGGGCGGGGGCTGCTCCCTCCCGGCGACCTGTCCTACCTGATTGCCCGAGTCGCCTTCGGAGCCGCTCCACGCCCGGACCACGTGGAGCTGACCAGGGCCATCATCGACGACACCTCGGTGGCCGTGGTGGCCGAGCTCCTGGGCGATGTCATGACAGTCGACCTGTGCCGCAACCTCGGGGCGGTGGATCAGCAGGCGCAGGTGGTCGTCGGCTCGAGGGACACCTTGACGCCGCCCTGGCACGCCCGCCGGCTGGCCGCCGCGCTTCCCCGGGGGGAGCTGCTCACCCTCGATGGCTGCGGGCACATGGTCATGCTCGAGCGTCGGGAGGAGCTCGGCGGCGTTATCGAGCGCTTCGCCAGCCGGTGCCGCCAGGTCCTCGAGGCGTCCGCCTGATGGCGGACCGTGAACGGCCGGCGGCGGGGCTGGGGTCCCCGCCGCCCTGTGTCGATCAGAACAGAGGAGGTCGGGGGTGGGCCCCCGCCCGGGGCGGCGATGCCGCCAGGAGCAGAGCTTGATCACCGAGCTGCCCGGCGTGCGGGTCGGGCACTGGACCAACGACGCGGCCCGGACCGGTTGCACCGTGGTCCTCCTTCCCGCCGGGACCGTGGCCTCGGGGGAGGTCCGAGGCGGTGCGCCGGGAACGAGGGAGTGGGAGTTGCTGGCTCCGGAGCGGCTGGTCCAGCACGTCGATGCCGTGGTGCTGAGCGGCGGCTCGGCCTTCGGGTTGGCCGCGTGCGATGGTGTGGCCAGGTGGTGCGAGGAGCGGGGCAGAGGCCTGGCGACCCCGGCCGGGCCCGTGCCCATCGTGGTCGGCGCCGTCCTGTTCGATCTCGGCGTGGGCGACCCGTCGGTCCGACCGGGTGCCGACGCCGGCTACGCCGCTGCCGAGGCCGCGACCGGGGGTGTGGTGGCGACCGGAACCGTCGGAGCGGGCACGGGGGCGACGGTCAGCACGTGGCGCGGGCGGGACGCCGCCGTACCGGCGGGGATCGGCACCGCCACCGAGCGCCGGGAGCGCCTGGTCGTGTCGGCACTCATGGCCGTGAATGCCTTCGGTGATGTCGTCCCCTCCCCCGGCTCAGCTGCCGAGGAGCGGCTCGACCCCGGACCGGAGGCCTTCCCGCCAACCTCCGGAGGGTCGTTCTCGGTCCTCGGGAACACCGCCATCGGCATCGTCGTGACCAACGCCGCCCTGAGCAAGACCGGCTGTTTGCTGGTGGCCCAGTCGGCGCACGACGGCCTGGCCCGTGGCATCGAGCCCGCCCACACCACGGTCGACGGCGATGCCATCGTGGCCGCCGCCCTGGGCGAGGTGGAGGCCCATGTCGACGAGGTGCGGCTGCTGGCGGCGCGGGCCGTGGTCCAGGCCGTGCGCTCGACGGGTCAGCCCCTCGCTCCTGGGTAGGTGGGCCGGCGCGGTGGATGAGTCGGAGTCGCCAGCGCTTTTGCCGACCCCTGCGATTACCATGATGGCGTGGCGACGCTCGTCGAGCTCGAGCGGGAAGCACACGTCTGCGTCCGCTGCCCGCTGTCAGCAGGACGCACGAACGTGGTGTTCGGCGTCGGGGATCCCAACGCCTCGCTCATGCTCGTCGGAGAGGGGCCAGGCCGGGACGAGGACCTCGCCGGCGAGCCGTTCGTGGGTCGATCGGGCCAGCTCCTCGACCGGCTTCTGCGCCAGGAGGTCGGGCTCGAGCGCCGTCAGGTCTACATCGCCAACGTCGTGAAGTGTCGACCGCCGGGGAACCGCGACCCGCGGCCGGAGGAGATCGCTTCGTGTCGTCCCTACCTCGAGGCCCAGCTCGACATGGTGGCCCCCACCGTCGTGGTGACCCTCGGCAACTTCGCCACCCGGTTGCTGCTCGACACGACCGAGGGGATCCGGCGGTTACGGGGACGGACCTATCCCTTCCGCTCCGGGAGCCTCGTGCCCACCTACCACCCGGCCGCCGCCCTGCGGGGCGGGGGAGGAGAGGTCCTCGCCGAGATGCGGGCGGACCTCGTGCGGGCCAAGCAGGAGCTCGGAGCGCGACCGTGATCGTCGCCGCCACCAAGTCACCCGACGACACGAGGGAGCTCGCCGCGGCGTTGGCCGGTGTCGTGCAGCCGGGCGACGTCCTCCTGCTGGCGGGCGAGCTCGGCAGCGGCAAGACCGTCTTCGCCCAGGGCTTCGGGCGGGGCCTCGGGGTCGAGGAGCAGGTGACCAGCCCGACCTTCACCCTGCTGCGCACCTACGAGGGCCGGATCACGCTCGTCCACGCCGACGTCTACCGCCTCGACCACCTCCAGGAGGTCGTCGACCTGGCCCTGCCGGAGCTGCTCGACGAGGGCGGGGTGGCCCTGATCGAGTGGGGTGACGTGGCCGCCGCGGCCTTGGCGCCCGACTTCTTGGAGGTGTGCCTGGAGCTCGGTGCTGACGACGACGACCGCGTGCTCACGCTGCAGGCGGTCGGGGGACGGTGGTCTGGACGGCTGCGCCTGCTGGCCGTCGTGCTCGACCGGTGGCTGGTCGACCCGGGTCCGGCCGCCGGCGCCGTGCCGGAGGGGCTGCGGTGATCATCCTCGGCATCGAGACCGCCACCCAGCAGGTGGGCGTGGCCCTGGGCGGACAGGAGGGCGTGATCGCGTCGTTCGGCGTGGCGCGCGGGCGTCGCCACGCCGAGACCCTCGCTCCTGCCATCGAGTTCGTGTGCCGCCAGGCCCAGGTGGAGCTGCAAGAGGTCGGCATCGTGGCCGTCGACATCGGCCCCGGGCTCTTCACCGGCCTGCGGGTGGGCGTGGCGGCGGCGAAGGCGACCGCTCAGGCTCTCAGGCTGCCGATGATCGGGCTGTCCAGCCTCGATCTGCTGGCCTTCCCGGTGCGGCACACGCGTCGGCTCATCGCCGCCGTCATCGACGCCCGCCGGGGCGAGGTCTACAGCGCCCTCTACCGCCAGGTCCAGGGGGGCGTCCAGCGGCTGTCCGACTACCGGCTCCAGCCGCCCGCCGATCTGGCCTGCGAGCTGGAGGCCAGCGGCGACGAGTGCATCGTGGTGGGGGACGGGGCCGTCCGCTACGGGGACCTACTGGCCGCCGACAGCCGCATCGAGCTGGGTGGGCTCGGGTACGCCTATCCACAGGCCTCGGCGCTGGTGGAGCTGTCCCATCCCCGGGCCATCCGCGAGGAGTTCGTCCAGCCCCGCGACCTGCGGGTCCTCTACCTGCGCAAGTCGGACGCCGAGATCAGCTGGGACGAGCGCCGTGCCGCGGGAGCGCCGGGAACGACCTGGGCGGGCGACGGTGGACCGGCGCCCTCGACCGGCTCGGCCGGCGACGGCACCCGGGTCCAGGGGCGGAGTTGACCGTGGCTGCTGCTCGAGTTCCCGAGGACGACGCCGGGCGCCCGCTCGCCCCGCCCCGGCACGGCGCGGCACCCGAGGTGCAGATCCTGGCCATGCGACGCCGCCACCTCCGCTCGGTGCTGCGCATCGAGGCCCAGGTCTACCCCCGACCGTGGTCGCTGAGCCTGTTCATGAGCGAGCTCGCCCTGCGCTCGACACGGGCCTACCACGTCGCCCGGGCCCAGGGGGCCATCGTCGGCTACTCGGGCCTGATGTTCAGCGGGGCCGACGCCCACGTGACCACGATCGCCGTCGACCCCGCGTGGCAGCGCCACAAGGTCGGCACCCGGCTTCTGCTCAACATGGCCTGGCTCGCCCGACGTCGAGGGTGCCGCAACCTCACCCTCGAGGTGCGGGTCGCCAATCGCGTCGCCCAGGCGCTCTACTACCGGTTCGGGTTCCAGCCCGCCGGAATCCGCAAGAACTACTACGCCGAGACCAACGAGGACGCCCTGGTCATGTGGGTCGACGACATCGACACCGACGACTACGCGCGTCGCCTCGACGCCCTGGAGGAGGGGCTCGGCCCGACGGTGGTGGGCGAGGAGCGCTGGTGAGCCGATGAGCTCTCCGGCCCGCATCCTGGGCATCGAGACCTCCTGCGACGAGACGGCGGCGGCGGTGGTCGCCGAGGGCAGCCAGGTGCTCTCATCGGTGGTGAGCAGCCAGATCGACATCCACGCCCGCTACGGCGGTGTCGTGCCCGAGATCGCGGGGCGGGCGCACGTCGACCTCCTCACGCCGGTCATCGCCGAGGCGCTCGTGGAGGCGGGGCTCGACGCCCGGGGCGTCGAGGACGGCGCCGGCGCTCTCGGGGTGGCCGCGGTGGCAGCGACCGTCGGTCCCGGCCTGGTCGGGTCCCTCCTGGTCGGGGTGAGCACCGCCAAGGCCTTGGCGCTGGTGTGGGACGTGCCCTTCGTCGCCGTGAACCACCTGGAGGCGCACCTGTACGCGGCCTTCCTCGAGGAGCCGGATCTCGAGCTGCCGCTGGTCGTCCTCCTGGCCTCCGGCGGCCACACGCTGCTCGTGGCGATGGAGGACCACGGGCGCTATCGGCTGCTGGGACAGACCATCGACGACGCCGCCGGAGAAGCGTTCGACAAGGTGGCCCGCTTCCTCGGCCTCGGCTACCCGGGCGGTCCCGTCATCGACAGCGAGGCCGCCCGGGGACGGGCCGACGCCGTCGCGTTCCCCCGGGCACTGGCCGGCGAGAGCCTCGACTTCTCGTTCAGCGGGCTCAAGACGGCGGTGATCACCCACGTGCGCAAGCACCCCGAGGTGGCGGTCCCCGACGTGGCCGCTTCGTTCCAGGAAGCCGTGGTGGACGTCTTGGTCGCCAAGGCTCGGCGGGCGGCGGCGGCCGTAGGCGCCCGGGGTCTGTGCCTCGCCGGCGGGGTGGCCGCCAACTCGGTCCTGCGGGAGCGGATCCTCGACGCGTGCATCGCCGACGGCCTCCGCGCCTTCGTCCCCAGCCGCGCCATGTGCACCGACAACGCGGCCATGGTCGCCGCCGCCGGGTGGTGGCGGCTGCGCAGCGACGGTCCCAGCTCCCTCGAGACGGGGGCCGACCCCGGGCTGCGCCTCGCCGGCGCCAGGTGAGGTTGCCAGCGGCCGCGCCTCTCGCTAGGGTTAGCACTCGACATCTGAGAGTGCTAAGCGCCAAGAGAAGGCGAAGAGAAAGCCAAAGGGAGGCCTGCGGAGATGAACCTACAGCCCCTCGACGACAGGATCGTCGTGCGCCCCAGCGAGTCGGAGGAGACCACGGCGTCCGGCCTGGTCATCCCGGATACCGCCAAGGAAAAGCCCCAGCAGGGCGAGGTATTGGCGGTGGGCCCCGGCCGGAGGGCGGAGAACACCGGCGAGCTCGTCCCCCTCGAGGTCGCCGTGGGCGACACCGTCGTGTACTCGAAGTACGGCGGCACCGAGATCACCACTGAGGGTGAGGACCTGCTGATCCTCACCGGCCGTGACGTCCTGGCCAAGGTGGCCAAGAAGGGTAAGAAGTAATGCCGAAGATCCTCAAGTTCGACGAGAACGCACGCCGGGGCCTCGAGGCCGGCGTCAACAGGCTCGCCGACTCGGTCAAGGTCACGCTCGGCCCCAAGGGCCGGAACGTGGTCCTCGAGAAGAAGTTCGGCGCGCCAACCATCACCAACGACGGCGTCACGATCGCCCGTGAGGTGGAGCTGGAGGACGCCTTCGAGAACATGGGCGCCCAGCTGGTCAAGGAGGTCGCCACCAAGACCAACGACGTGGCCGGCGACGGCACGACCACGGCGACGGTCCTGGCCCAGGCGCTGGTCCGGGAGGGCCTGCGCAACGTGGCCGCCGGTGCCAGCCCGGCCGCCCTCAAGCGGGGCATCGACACGGCCGTGGCCGCAGCGGTCGACTCCATCCTCGACCAGGCCAAGGAGATCGACGACCGGAGCGAGATCGCCCAGGTGGCGGCCATCTCGGCCGCCGACGCCTCCATCGGCGAGGTCCTGGCCGACGCGATCGACCGGGTCGGCAAGGACGGCACGGTGACGGTCGAGGAGTCGAACACCTTCGGCCTGGAACTGGACTTCACCGAGGGCATGCAGTTCGACAAGGGCTTCCTGTCGCCGTACTTCGTGACCGATCCCGAGCGCCAGGAGGCCGTCCTCGACGACCCCCTCCTGCTCATCACCAACCAGAAGATCAGCGCTGTCCACGACCTCGTCCCCGTCCTCGAGAAGGTCATGCAGGGCGGCAAGCCGCTGCTCATCATCGCCGAGGACATCGAGGGCGAGGCGCTGGCGACACTGGTCGTCAACAAGATCCGGGGAACGTTCAACTCGGTTGCCGTCAAGGCGCCCGGGTTCGGCGAGCGCCGCAAGGCCATGCTCGAGGACATGGCGGTCCTGACCGGCGCCCAGGTCATCTCCGAGGAGATCGGCCTCAAGCTGGAGAACGCCACCCTCGACCTGTTGGGCCAGGCCCGCCGCGTCATCGTGACCAAGGACGACACCACGATCATCGAGGGCACCGGCAGCCAGGACGACATCAAGGGCCGCATCGCCCAAATCAAGCGGGAGATCGAGGACACCGACTCCGACTGGGACAGGGAGAAGCTCCAGGAGCGCCTGGCCAAGCTGGCCGGGGGCGTCGCCGTGGTGAAGGTGGGCGCCGCCACCGAGGTGGAGCTCAAGGAGAAGAAGCACCGCATCGAGGACGCCCTGTCGGCGACCCGGGCGGCCATCGAGGAAGGCGTCGTGGCCGGTGGGGGTACCGCCCTCATCCGCAGCCGGGGCGCCATCGACAAGGCCGCCAAGGGCCTCAGCGGTGACGAGGCCACCGGGGCCGACATCGTCCGCAAGGCTCTCGAGGAGCCCACACGGTGGATCGCAGCCAACGCCGGGCTCGAGGGCGCCGTCGTCGTGCGTCAGGTCGAGGCCGAGACCGGCACGACCGGCCTGAACGCCCTCACCGGCGTCTTCGAGGACCTGCTGAAGGTCGGGGTCATCGACCCAGCCAAGGTGACCCGCTCGGCCCTGCAGAACGCCGCCTCGATCGCCGGCCTGCTCCTCACCACCGAGGTGTTGGTGGCGGACAAGCCCGAGAAGGGCCCCGATCCGGCCGCCGCCGCGGCCGCCGCAGCAGGCGGTGGCATGGGTGGCATGGGCGGAATGGGTGGCATGGGCGGCATGATGTAGCGGTCGCGGTACCGATGGAGACAGCCGGCCGGGCCCACGAGGCCCGGCCGGCTGCCGTTCCGGGGCCAATCGGGCGCGGCCCACCACTAGATTCTGCGGACATGGACCCCCGGCCGCCCCCCGACCCCGCCAAGCTGCTGGCCTTCTGGATGGAATGGGAGCGGGCCGAGACGCCTCCAGGGCGGGTCATGAGCAACCTCAAGACCGGCGGGCTGCGCGAGCTCCTGGAGACCCTGGTCGAGGATCACCCGGTGGCGAGCTAGCCGAGGGTGGGATCGGGCGAGCAGCTCATCCCGCGTCCCGCGGGAGCCCGTCCGGGCGCGCCGGCGCCGTGGGCGGAGGCGCGGCTCGACGCCAGGCGGGGTCTCACCATGGAGCGGGTGCGGGCGGCACTCCGCCTCGAAGACCCCACGACGGCCGAGACGGTGGCGAGGCTGGAGGCGGACCCGAGAGGCGATGCCGGCGTGCTCGTCCCACTCTTCGAGGAGGCCGGGGAGACCAGGGTCATCCTGACGAGGCGGGGCGCCCACCTCCGCTCGCACACCGGCCAGGTCGCCTTCCCGGGGGGGCGGCTGGAGCAGGGAGAGGATGCGGTCGCGGGCGCCCTGCGTGAGGCCCACGAGGAGGTCGGCCTCGATCCGGGCGACGTGGAGGTGCTGGGGCAGCTGGCGCCGCTGGCGACGGTGTCGAGCGGATCGAGGATCACGCCCTTCGTCGGGGCGCTGGCGCGGCGTCCGCGCCTCTCACCCAACCCCGCCGAGGTGGCCCGCATCTTCGACGTCAGCCTGGCCGAGCTCGCCACCGACGAGGTGTACCGCGAGGAGCGCTGGGACCTCCCGGGCCAGGACGACCGACCGATGCACTTCTTCGAGCTCGAGGACGAGACGGTCTGGGGCGCGACGGCCCGCATCCTCACCGAGCTCCTGGAGCTGGTCGTCGGCGCGGCCTGAGGTGGGCGTCCGGGCCTTGTCCGCGTGTTCCAAATTTTGGTCGAGATTGATCCCGCGCGCCGGGCCCGATCGCCCGCGAGAGCCGCCTGATCGCCACGGCGTCGCTGTAGCCTTGACGTTTCCCCCCAAGTGTTGAGGAGCGTAGATGGCTGAGGTCGAGATCGGCATCGGCAAGTCGGGGCGGCGGGCGTACGGGTTCGACGACATCGCCATCGTCCCCAGCCGGAGGACACGCGATCCCGAGGACGTGGACATCTCCTGGGAGATCGACGCCTACCGGTTCGAGCTCCCGCTCATGGCCGCGGCCATGGACGGCGTGACGAGCCCCGCCATCGCCATCGAGGTGGGTCGGCTGGGCGGGAGCGCTGTCCTCAACCTCGAAGGGCTGTGGACCCGCTACGAGGACCCCGAGCCGCTGTTCGAGGAGATCTCCCACCTCGACGACGACAAGGCGACGGCCCGCATGCAGCAGATCTACACCGAGCCCATAAAGCCCGAGCTGGTCACCGCCCGCATCCGGGAGATCAAGAGCGCCGGGGTCGTCTCGTGTGCCGCGGTGACGCCGCAGCGGACGCGCAGCCTGGCGCCGGCCCTCCTCGAGGCCGAGCTCGACCTGCTCGTGATCCAGGGGACGGTCGTGTCGGCCGAGCACGTCTCGAAGACCACCGAGCCCCTCAACCTCAAGCGCTTCATCCGCGAGTTCGACATCCCGGTGATCGTGGGAGGCTGCGCCTCCTACCAGGCGGCCCTGCACCTGATGCGGACCGGCGCCGTGGGCATCCTCGTGGGCGTGGGGCCGGGCAACGCCTGCACCAGCCGGGGCGTGCTTGGCGTCGGCGTACCCCAGGCCACCGCGATCGCCGACGGTGCCGGGGCCCGTATCCGCCACCTCGACGAGACCGGCGTGTACTGCCACGTCATCGCCGACGGCGGCATGAGCCGCGGCGGCGACGTGGCCAAGGCCATCGCCTGTGGCGCCGACGCGGTGATGCTCGGCTCTCCGCTGGCGGCGGCCAACGAGGCGCCCGGCCGCGGCTACCACTGGGGCATGGCCACCTTCCACCCCACGCTGCCGCGCGGCGCCCGGATCCGCACCGGCATGAGAGGCACGATGAGCGAGATCCTGCAGGGACCGGCGCACGAGAACGACGGCCGCTTCAACCTCTTCGGGGCCCTGCGCACGTCGATGGCCACGACCGGCTACGAGACGGTCAAGGAGTTCCAGAAGGCCGAGGTCATGGTGGCGCCCGCCCTCCAGACCGAGGGCAAGGCCGCCCAGCGGTCCCAGGGCGTCGGCATGGGGCACCCTTGAGCACGACGGGTCCCCTTTCGGGTGACCCGGCCTTCGACACGGTCCTCGTCGTGGACTTCGGGGCCCAGTACGCCCAGCTGATCGCCCGCAGGGTGCGCGAGGCGCACGTCTTCTCCGAGATCGTTCCCCACACCATGCCGGCCGCGGAGATGCTGGCGCGTCGGCCCAGGGCGATCATCCTCTCCGGCGGTCCCAAGTCCGTGCACGTCGACCCGGCCCCGGTCGTCGACCCCGAGGTCTACGACTCCGGCGTACCGGTGCTCGGCATCTGCTATGGCGCCCAGCTGCTGGCCCATCAGCTCGGGGGCTCGGTGGCCCGCACCGGCCGGGGCGAGTACGGGCGGACGCCGCTCACCCTGTTGGCGCCGTCCCTGCTCTTCGCCGAGCAGCCGGGCGAGCAGGACGTGTGGATGAGCCACTTCGACGCCATCGCGGGCGCCCCCGACGGGTTCGTGGTGACGGCGCGCGCCCCCGACGCTCCCGTCGCCGCCCTCGAGCACGCCGGCCGACGCCTGTACGGCGTCCAGTTCCACCCCGAGGTCGTCCACACCCAGCGGGGCCAGGAGATCCTCAAGCGGTTCCTGTACGACGTCTGCGGTTGTCGTCCCAGCTGGACCCGGACCTCGATCATCGAGGCGTCGGTGGAGACGATCCGGGCCCAGGTCGGCTCCCACCGGGTGCTGTGCGCGCTCTCCGGAGGCGTGGACTCGAGCGTCGCTGCCGCGCTCGTCCACAAGGCGATCGGTTCCCAGCTGACCTGTGTCTACGTCGACACCGGGCTCATGCGAGCGGGAGAGACGGAGCAGGTGGAGGACACCTTCCGGGGGCAGTTCCAGATCGACCTGGTACGGGCCAAGGCGGCCGACCGGTTCCTCGAGGCGCTCGACGGCGTGGAGGACCCCGAGGACAAGCGCAAGGTCATCGGCGCCACCTTCATCAGGGTCTTCGAGGAGGTGGCGGGGGACGTCGACAACGCCCGGTTCCTCGTGCAGGGCACGCTGTATCCCGACGTCATCGAATCGGGGACCGAGGACGCGGCCAGGATCAAGTCCCACCACAACGTCGGGGGTCTGCCAGCGGAGATGAACCTCGAGCTCGTCGAGCCCCTGCGCACCCTGTTCAAGGACGAGGTGCGGGCGGTGGGCGAGGAGCTCGGGCTGCCCGAGGAGATCGTGTGGCGCCAGCCCTTCCCGGGACCGGGCCTGGCCGTGCGCATCGTCGGCGCCGTGACGCCCGAGCGCCTCGAGGTGCTGCGGGCGGCGGACGCCATCGTCGTCGAGGAGGTCAAGCGGGCCGGCCTGTACCGCAGCCTCTGGCAGAGCTTCGCCGTGCTGCCGGGCGTGCGCACCGTCGGCGTGATGGGTGACGAGCGCACGTACGCCTATCCCGTCGTCATCCGCGCCGTCACGTCGGACGACGCCATGACGGCGGACTGGGCCCGACTCCCGTACGACCTCCTCGAGCGGCTCTCGAGCCGCATCATCAACGAGGTGGCCGGCGTGAACCGGGTGGCGTTCGACGTGACCTCGAAGCCGCCCGGCACCATCGAGTGGGAGTGACCACCGGTATGGTGGCCGCGAGATGAGCGAGGTGGCCGCGGCCGGACCGGATCGGCCAGGCGAGGACGAGCTGCTGGCCGGGCTCAATCCCGCCCAGCGTCGCGCCGTGCTGCACGGCGACGGTCCGATGCTGGTCGTCGCCGGCGCCGGCTCGGGCAAGACGCGGGTGCTCACCCGCCGGATCGCTCACCTGGTGTCAGCACGCGAGGTGTCACCGTTCCGGATCCTCGCCATCACCTTCACCAACAAGGCCGCCGACGAGATGCGCCAGCGGGTCGCCTCCCTGGTCGGCCCGGTGGCCAACCGGATGTGGGTGTCCACCTTCCACTCGGCGTGCGTTCGCATCCTGCGTCGTCACGCCGACAAGCTCGGCTACCGCTCCTCGTTCACGATCTACGACCAGGCCGATGCTGTGCGGCTCACCGGCTACGTGCTGCGCGACCTCGATCTCGACCCCAAGCGCTTCCCGCCTCGGGCCGTCCAGGCCGCCATCAGCAACGCCAAGAACGAGCTGCTCGACTTCGAGACCTACTCGGCGCAGGCGGAGAAGGTCTTCGAGCGCCGGACGGCCGAGGTCTACCGCGACTACCAGCAGCGGCTCCTGGCCGCGAGCGCCATGGACTTCGACGACCTGCTGATGGTCACGGTCAACCTCTTCCAGAGCCACCCCGAGGTGCTGGGCGAGTACCAGTCCCGCTTCGCCCACGTCCTCGTGGACGAGTACCAGGACATCAACCGGGCGCAGAACGAGCTGATCGTGCTGTTGGGCAAGGGACACGGCAACGTCTTCGTGGTGGGGGACACGGACCAGAGCATCTACGGCTTCCGGGGGGCTGACATCCGCAACATCCTCGAGTTCGAGGAGGCGTTCCCCGACGCCACCGTCGTGCTCCTGGAGCAGAACTACCGCTCCACGCAGACCATCCTGGACGCGGCCAACGCCGTCATCTCCAACAACATGATGCGCAAGCCCAAGGTCCTGCGGACCGAACGGCTGGGCGGCGAGCGGATCTCGTACTACCAGGCCGAGGACGAGCGGGACGAGGCCTTCTGGGTGGGCGAGGAGACTGCCCGCCTGCACTCCACCGGCCGCTGCCGGTGGGGCGACGTGGCCGTGTTCTACCGGACGAACGCCCAGAGCCGGGTGATCGAAGAGGAGCTCGTCCGGCGCGCCGTTCCCTATGTCGTGATCGGAGGCCCCCGCTTCTACGACCGCCGCGAGGTGAAGGACCTCCTCGCCTATCTCAAGGTCCTCGTCAACCCCGACGACGAGGTCTCCTTCCGGCGCATCGTCAACGTGCCTCGTCGCGGCGTGGGAGACACCAGCGTCCGGCGCATCGAGGCCTGGGCGTCGTCCCAGGGGACGAACTTCGGTGCCGCCCTGGCCGGGGCGGAGCGGGCGGGCGTCACCGGCAAGGCCGCCAGCGGGATCCGCAGCCTGCTGGAGCTGCTCGAGCGCCTGCGGAGCGGCGCCGAGGGTGAGGTGTCCGGCGCCGACCCGGCGGTGATGCTGGAGGCGGTGCTGGAGCTCACCGGCTACCGGGCCGAGCTCGAGGCCGAGCACAGTCTCGAGGCGGCGGGACGACTCGAGAACCTGGCCGAGCTGGTCGGCGTCGCCAGCGAGCACGAGGACCTCGCCTCCTTCCTCGAAGGGGTGGCCCTGGTGAACGACGCCGACGACCTCGACGACGACGATTCCAGGGTCGCCCTGATGACCTTGCACACGGCCAAGGGCCTCGAGTTCCCCGCCGTGTTCCTCGTCGGCATGGAGGAGGGGGTGTTTCCGCATCTGCGGGCCATGGGCGAGCCCGACGAGCTCGAGGAGGAGCGCCGCCTCTGCTACGTGGGGATGACGCGGGCCCGGGAGTACCTGCACCTGTCCCACGCCACCTGCCGCGGGCTCTGGGGCTCGGTGCAGTGGAACCCCCCGAGCCGGTTTCTGAAAGAGGTCCCGGAGATGCTGCTGCGGAACGCGGGGAACGGCGCGACGAGCAACGGCGCCAACGGCGCCGGTCGGTCCGGGACCCGCGGCCGCGACGCACTGGTCGAGTCGGCCCGCCGGGCGGGACGGACCAGCCCGGCCCGGACCACGGGGGCCGAGCGGCTCGGTCTGAAGGTCGGCGACGACGTCGTCCACGGCAAATGGGGAGAGGGCGTGGTCCTCGAGCTGCGCGGCAGTGGTGACAAGGCCGAGGCCACGATCCGGTTCCCGGGCATCGGCGAGAAGCAGCTCCTGCTGGCCTGGGCCCCGCTCAAACGGGCCTAGCTTCAGACCGGCCAGGTTCGTGAGGCGGCACCGGGCCCTAGTATGCGGTGGATGAACAGGCCCTACCGCGTGATCGTGGCCAAGCCTGGCCTCGACGGGCACGACCGGGGGGCCAAGGTGATCGCCCGGGCCCTGCGCGACGCGGGCTTCGAGGTCATCTACACCGGCCTGCACCAGACACCCGAGCAGGTCGTCCAGGCCGTGATCGAGGAGGACGCGGACGCGGTCGGACTGTCGCTGCTCTCGGGGGCGCACCTCACGCTCGTCCCGAAGATCATGGAGGCCCTGAGGTCCGCCGGCGCGGGCGATGTGCTGGTGGTGTGCGGTGGGATCATCCCCGAGGCCGACATCCCGAAGCTCACCGAGATCGGGGTGGCCAAGGTGTTCACCCCCGGAGCTCCCCTCCAGGACATTCTCGAATGGCTGGGCGGGGAGCTCGACCGCCGGGAGGCGGCGACCGAGAGCAGCCAGAGCTAGACCCGACGAGAGAACCCGACAGGAGAGGCAGCCAGGTGGACCTGTTCGAGTACCAGGGCAAGCAGTACTTCGCCCGCTACGGGATCCCGGTGTCACCGGGAGGCGTGGCCGACACGGCCGACCAGGCCGTGGTCGAGGCCGACCGGGTGGGGTACCCCGTCGTTGTCAAGGCCCAGGTCCAGGTGGGCGGGCGTGGAAAGGCCGGGGGCATCAAGCTGGCGGGGAACCCAGACGAGGTCCGTGGCCACGCCGAGGCCATCCTCGGGATGGACATCAAGGGCCACGTGGTACGGAGGCTGTGGATCGAGCACGCCTCGGACATTGCCGAGGAGTACTACGCCAGCTTCACCCTCGACCGATCGGCGAAGCTCCACCTCGGCCTGGTGTCGAGCCGGGGTGGCGTCGACATCGAGCAGGTGGCGGCCGAGGAGCCCGAGGCCATCGCGCGGCTCCACGTCGATCCCGTCGACGGTTTCACCGCGCCGATGGCGGCCGACATGGTCGACCGGGCCGGGCTCGACCCGGATGCCCGGGACGAAGCGATCGAGCTGCTCATCAAGCTGTACCTGTGCTTCGTCAAGGGCGACGCCGAGCTGGTGGAAGTCAACCCCATGATCCTGACAACCGATCGCCGCGTGCACGCCCTGGACGCCAAGGTGACCCTCGACGACAGCGCCGCCTTCCGCCATCCCGAGTGGGCCGAGCTCACCAGCTTTCAGGACCTGGACGACCGCGAGCGCCTGGCCAAGGAGAAGGGGCTCAACTACATCGGACTGTCGGGCAATGTCGGCATCATCGCCAACGGCGCCGGGCTCGCCATGAGCACCCTGGACGTGGTGAACCAGGTCGGGGGCTCCGCCGCCAACTTCCTGGACGTGGGCGGGGGGGCGAACGCCGACGTGATGGCCAACGCCCTCGAGGTCATCAACACCGACGACAACGTGCGCTCGATCCTCGTCAACATCTTCGGCGGGATCACCCGCGTCGACGAGGTGGCCAAGGGGATCGTCGAGGCCCTGGGGCGGGTCGAGCTGCGGGCGCCGATCGCCATGCGCCTCGACGGCACCAACGTCACCGAAGGACGGGCCCTCCTCGCCGACCACGAATCAGATCGCCTGATCTCGCTGCCCACCATGCTCGACGCGGCCCGCAAGGCCGTCGAGCTGGCCGCTGCGGGCGATCGGACGGCCCCGTCGTCATGAGCATCTTCGTCGACGAGCACACCAAGGTCGCTATCCAGGGCTTGACCGGGGGCCAGGGTCGCTTCCACGGACTGCGCAACCGGGACTACGGCACCAAGGTGGTGGCCGGCGTCACACCCGGCAAGGGCGGCCAGGACGTCGAGGGCATACCTGTCTTCGACACCGTGGCCGAGGCGGTGGCGGCCACCGGCGCCAACGCCTCGTTCGTCTCCGTGCCCCCGCGCGCCGCGCCTGCCGCCATTCTCGAGTCGGCGGCCGCCGGCATCCCCTTCATCGTCTGCATCACCGAGTTCATCCCCGCCCAGGACGAGGCCCTCCTGTTCAACCAGCTCCGGCGGGACCATCCCGGTTCCCGGCTGCTCGGGCCCAACTGTCCCGGCATCATCTCCCCGGGGAAGTGCAACATCGGCATCACCTCGGGTGACATCGCCTTGGCGGGTGGGCCGGTCGGGATCGTCAGCCGCTCGGGGACGCTCACCTACCAGGCCCTCAACGAGCTGTCCCTCCAGGGCGTGGGTCAGACCACGTGTGTGGGCATCGGTGGGGACCCCGTTCCGGGGACGGGGTTCATCGACTGCCTGGCCGCCTTCGAGGCCGACCCGGAGACGGGCGCCGTGATGATGATCGGCGAGATCGGCGGCACCGAGGAGGAGCGGGCGGCGGACTTCATCGCCAAGGACATGAGCAAGCCCGTGGTGGCATACATCGCCGGGGTCACGGCGCCGCCGGGCAGGCGCATGGGCCACGCCGGCGCCATCATCTCCGGCTCGTCGGGCACCGCCAGGGCCAAGATGGACGCCCTCGAGGCCGCCGGTGCCATCGTGGCCCAGAACCCGACCGAGGCCGGCGAGCTCATGGTCGAGGTGGTGGGCAAGCTCGGCTGAGAGACCCGGCAATAACCGGCCGGAACGAGCGCCGCTGGTAGCGTGCGAAGAGTGCAAGTCGGGGTGCTGGCGTCGGGCAGCGGGACGATCCTCGAGGCCATCCTGGACGCCGAGCTACCTGTGGCCGTCGTCGTCGTCGACCGGCCCTGCCGGGCCCTGGATGTGGCCACGCAGGCCGGGGTGTCGGCCCAACTGGTCGAGCGACGCAGCTTCGGGAAGGACTTCGATCGCGTCGCCTACACCGAACAGGTCGTCGACGTGCTGAGGGCCCACGGCGTCCAGCTCGTGGTCATGGCCGGGTTCGGGACGGTGCTGGACAAGCCGGTGCACGACGCCTACGCGGGGAAGATCCTCAACACCCACCCGGCGTTGTTGCCTGCCTTCCGTGGCTGGCACGCCGTGGAGGAGGCCCTCGCCGCAGGGGTGAAGATCACGGGGTGCACCGTGCACGTCGCCACGCTCGAGGTTGACGACGGTCCGATCCTCGCCCAGGAGGCGGTGCCGGTGCTGCCGGACGATACCGTCGAGTCCCTGCACGAACGGATCAAGGCGGTCGAGCGGCGCCTCTATCCCGCCGCCATCGCCGAGGTCATCGAGGAGCCACTGAAGTCGTGAGGGCACTGCTGTCCGTCTATGACAAGACCGGCCTGACGGAGCTCGCCAGCGGCCTGGTCGACCTGGGATGGGAGCTGGTGGCCAGCGGCGGCACGGCGACGGCGCTCACGGAGGCGGGCGTTGCCACCACGCCGGTCGACGCGGTGACGGGCGCGCCCGAGATGCTCGACGGGCGGGTGAAGACCCTCCACCCCGACATCCACGGCGCCATCCTGGCCGACCGCAGCAACCCGGTGCATCGCTCGGAGCTGGGCGAACGGGACATCACGCCGATCGACCTCGTCGTGTGCAACCTCTATCCGTTCCGGTCCCGACCCGGGATCGAGATGATCGACATCGGCGGCCCGACGATGGTCCGTGCCGCGGCCAAGAACCACGCCCACGTAGGCGTTGTCGTCGACCCCGCCGACTACGGGCCGGTCCTCGACGAGCTGCGGGCCGACGGCGCCCTGTCGGACGCGACCCGTGGGCGACTGGCCCGCGCCGCCTTCGCCCATACCGCCGCCTACGACGCGGCCATCGTGGGATGGCTGGACGACGGCGGCGCCGGCGGACCCGTCGTCACGCTCCCGCCGACCCTTCACCTGGCCCTCGAGCGGGTCCAGGACCTCCGCTACGGCGAGAACCCCCATCAGGAGGGCGCCCGCTACCGGGACATCGGGGCCCGAGGATGGTGGGACGGCGCCGTCCAGCACGGGGGCAAGGTCCTCTCCTACCTGAACCTGTTCGACGCCGAGGCCGCCTGGCAGCTCGTGCACCAGCTGGGTGACTCGCCCGCCGCCGCCATCATCAAGCACGCCAACCCGTGTGGCGCCGCGGTGGCCGGCGACATCGCCTCCGCTTACCAGCGGGCCTTCGAGTGCGACCCCATGTCGGCCTTCGGCGGCATCGTGGCCCTCAACCGGCCGGTCGACGACGATCTGGCGGCGCAGATCGTGGCCAACCCGGTGGCCGACGTCCTGGTCGCGCCGGCGTACAGCCCGGGTGCCCTGGAGCGGTTCGCCGCCAAGCGCAAGAACATGCGGGTCCTCGAGGCACCTCCGCCGGGGCCGCACGTCCGGGAGCTGCGCCGGCTGGACGGGGGGTACCTGGTGCAGGAGGCGGACCACTTTCCCGCGGGTCGCGACGCGTGGCGGGTCGTGACGAAGGTGGCGCCCACCGAGGCCCAGTGGGGTGACCTGGAGCTCGCCTGGCGCATCTGCGCCTTCACCTCGTCGAACGCCATCGTGCTCGTCGCGGGGCGCCAGGCCGTTGGCGTCGGCGCCGGCCAGCAGAACCGCGTGGAGCCCGGCCAGATCGCCGCTCGCAAGGCGGCCGGCCGGGCTTCCGGGGGGGCGGCGGCGAGCGACGCCTTCTTCCCATTCCGTGACGGGCTCGATGCCGTGGCCGCCGCGGGGGTGGCGGCGGTCATCCAGCCCGGGGGCTCGCTGCGCGACGACGAGATCGTCGCCGCTGCGGACGAGCAGGGGCTGGCCATGGTCCTGACCGGCGAGCGACACTTCCGGCACTGATGACGGCTCGGATCCTCGACGGCGAGGCGCTGGCCACGCGCATCCGGGAGCAGCTGTCCGAGCGGGTGCGGGAGCTCAAGGGAGCGGGCGTCCAGCCCGGGCTCGGATCGATCCTGGTGGGCGACCACGGGCCGAGCGCCCGCTACGTCGAGATGAAGCATCAGGACAGCGCCGAGGTGGGTATCGCCTCGATCCACCAGCACCTCCCCGCCACCACCAGCGAAGAGGAGCTGCACGCCACCATCGCCCGGTTCAACGCCGATCCAGAGGTGGACGCCTATCTCGTCCAGCTCCCGCTTCCCGCAGGTCTCGACGAGGAGGCGGCCCTGCTGGCCGTCGATCCCGGCAAGGACGTCGACGGGCTGCACCCGGTCAACCTGGGTCGGCTGGTCATGGGGGCCGACGGACCGATCCCCTGCACACCGGCGGGCATCCAGGCCCTGCTGGTGGCGAACGGGGTCGCCATCGAGGGCCGCCACGTGGTCATCATCGGCCGGGGCCTGACCATCGGTCGCCCCTTGGCGCTGCTGCTCGCGCTGAAGCGACCGAACGCCAACGCCGCCGTCACCGTGGTGCACACGGGCGTGCCCGATCTCGGCGACCACACCAGGCGGGCCGACATCCTCGTGGCCGCCGCCGGTCAAGCCGGGCTGGTCACACCGGACATGGTCAAGCCCGGGGCCGCGGTGGTCGGGGCGGGGACCTCCTGGTCGGGCAAGCGCCTCCTGTCGGACGTCGACGAGTCCGTCGCCGAGGTCGCCGGCTGGCTCACACCCCGGTTGGGCGGGGTGGGACCGATGACCAGGGCCATGCTGCTGACCAACGCCGTCCAGGCCGCCGAGCGCCGGGCCCGGCGAGGCTAGGGCCCAGCCCGGTCGGCGGGACCGGGTTTGCCAGGGGAGAAGTACGCTCTCAGGACCATGGCCAGGATCTCGGACCTCCTCGACGGGGGTCGGACCTTTTCGATCGAGCTGTGGCCCCCTCGGAGCGAGACGGCAGAGCGACGCCTTGAGGCGGCCCTGGCCGAGCTGCAGCCGCTGCGGCCGACGTTCACCTCGATCACCTACGGCGCGGGGGGGTCGACCCGGGAGCGGACCCACGACCTCGTCGTGCGCCTGCAGCGCCAGAGCGACATGACGGCCATGGCCCATCTCACCTGCGCCGCCCACCGTCGGGAGGAGCTCGAGGACGTCCTGATCCGCTACCGGGACGCGGGAGTCGAGAACATCCTGGCCCTCCACGGAGACCCGCCCCTCGATGCCGACTCGGACCTGCCCGAGGGCGACCTCCGCTACGCCCTCGATCTCGTCGAGCTGGCCCGCTCGGTGGGGCCGTTCTGCGTGGCGGTTGCGGCTCATCCCGAGGGACACCCCAGCGCCCCGGACCGGGCGACCGACCGCCGCCACACCGCCCTCAAGCTCGAGGCCGCCGACTTCGCCATCACGCAGTTCTTCTTCCGCCTCGAGGACTATCTGGACCTTGTCGACTCGCTCGCTGCTCTGGGAGTGGACAAGCCGGTGATCCCGGGCATCATGCCGATCACGAGCGTTCGCACCGTCAGCAGGATGTGCGAGCTGTCGGGGACCGAAGTGCCGCGGGTGGTGACCGACCGGCTGGAGCCGGTGGTCGACCGGCCCGACGAGGTTCGTCGTATCGGTGTCGAGGTGGCCACGGAGCTGGGCCAGAAGTTGCTGGCCGAGGGCGTGCCCGGCCTTCACTTCTACACCATGAACCAGGCCGCCGCGACCAGGGAGATCTCCGACAATCTGGGCCTCGGCCCGGCCGTCTGACGTGTGCCCCGACTAGGGGTGAGCGACCCCGCCGCCAGTAGGCTCGACGCCATGGCCGAGAAGATCACCATGTCGAGTGACGGCGCCCTGCAGGTGCCTGACGAGCCGATCATCCCGTACATCCAAGGAGACGGGACCGGCATCGACATCTGGCCGGCGGCTCAGCGGGTGCTCGACGCGGCGGCAGTCAAGCACGGTCGCAAGATCGCCTGGAAGGAGGTGCTCGCCGGTCAGAAGGCCTTCGACGAGACGGGGACGTGGCTGCCCGACGAGACCGTCAGCACCTTCAACGACGACCTCATCGGCATCAAGGGGCCGCTCACCACTCCCGTCGGTGGCGGCATCCGCTCCCTGAACGTCGCCCTCCGCCAGGTCCTGGACCTGTATGTGTGCCTGCGACCGGTGCGGTGGTTCCAAGGGGTGCCCTCGCCGGTCCGCCACCCGGAGAAGGTCGACATGGTGATCTTCCGGGAGAACACCGAGGACGTCTACGCCGGACTCGAGGTCCAGGAGGGAACGCCGGAGGCGAAGAAGCTCATCACCTTCCTGCACGACGAGATGGGGTGGTCGATCCGACCCGACTCGGGCGTCGGGATCAAGCCGATCTCCGAGACGGGCTCGAAGCGCCTGATCCGCGCCGCCATCAACTACGCGGTGGATCGGGGCCGACGGTCGGTCACCCTGGTCCACAAGGGCAACATCCAGAAGTTCACCGAGGGCGCCTTCCGCAGCTGGGGCTACGACCTCGTGCGGGAGGAGTTCGCAGGGGTGGCCGTGGCCTGGGAGGACTGCGGTGGTGACCCGGGTGACCGGATCCTGGTGCAGGACACGATCGCCGACATCACCCTCCAGCAGGTGCTGACCCGCCCCGCCGAGTTCGACGTCATCGCCACGACCAACCTGAACGGCGACTACCTCTCCGACGCCCTGGCCGCCCAGGTGGGAGGCATCGGCATCGCCCCGGGTGGGAACATCAACTACGTCACCGGCCACGGCATCTTCGAGGCGACGCACGGTACCGCGCCCCGCTACGCCGGACAGGACAAGGTCAACCCCGGCTCTCTCCTGCTCTCGGGGGTGCTCATGCTCGAGCACCTCGGCTGGCAGGCGGAGGCCGACGACATCGTCCGGGCCATGGAGGCCACCATCGCCGAGCGCATCGTGACCTACGACTTCGCCCGGCTCACCGAAGGTGCGACCGAGGTGAAGACCTCGGAGTTCGCCTCGGCCATCATCGACCGGCTCTAGAGGAGGCTGCGTGCCCAACGCCGACGTCGCTCCCATCCAGGTCACCGTCACCGGCGCCGCCGGGCAGATCGGCTACGCCCTCCTGTTCCGGATCGCCTCGGGCCAGCTGCTCGGGCCCGACCAGCCTGTGGTGCTGCGCCTGCTGGAGATCGAGCCCGCCATGGGCGCGCTCGAGGGCGTGGCCATGGAGCTCGAGGACTGCGCCTTCCCGCTCCTGTCGGACATCGTGATCACCCCGGACCTGAAGGACGCCTTCGACGGCACGTCGTGGGCACTGCTGGTCGGGTCGGTGCCGCGCAAGGCGGGGATGGAGCGGCGCGATCTGCTGAACATCAACGGTGGCATCTTCCGCCCGCAAGGCCGGGCCGTCGCCGAGCACGCGGCGAGCGATGTGCGAGTGCTCGTCGTGGGCAACCCGTGCAACACGAACTGCCTGATCGCCCGGAGCAACGGACGCGACGTCCCCGCCGAGCGCTGGTTCGCCATGACCCGCCTCGACCAGAACCGCGCCACTGGCCTCCTCGCCAAGCGGGCCGGGGTGCCCGTCTCCGAGGTCACGAGGATCGGGGTCTGGGGGAACCACTCGACCACCCAGTATCCGGACTTCGCCAATGCCCGGATCGGGGGTCGGCCGGTGCCGGAGGTGATCACCGACCACGACTGGCTCCGTGGCGAGTTCATCACCACGGTCCAGAAGCGTGGAGCAGCCGTCATCCAGGCGCGCGGCTCTTCGTCAGCGGCCTCGGCGGCCAACGCCGTCGTCGACTCCGTGGTGAGCATCCGCAGGCCGACGGACCCGATGGACTGGGTGTCGCTGGCGGTCCCGAGCTCGGGCGAGTACGGCGTCCCCGAGGGTCTCCAGTTCGGTTACCCGGTGCGGTCGACCGGCTCCGGCTGGGAGGTCGTGGCCGGCCTCGAGCACGATGACCTGGGCCGCGACCACATCAGGGTGACGACCGAGGAGCTCCTCGAGGAGCGGGCCGAGGTGGCCGAGCTGCTCGCCCCTTAGGCGGGGGCGGTGCTGACGCCGAGCTGGCGGAGGTAGGCCAGCCGGCGGTCGATGGCCGACTGCCAGGCGGTCATGTCGGCCTCGAAGTGATCGCGGTCACCGTCTTCATAGGCGTGAGCCAACTGGTCGAAGGCGGCGTCCTCGGCGTCGAGCAGTGCCCGGTACCGCTGCAGGACGTGGTCGTCGATCACTCCGGTCAGCGTCACGTGCGCCCCCTTGTCCTCCGTGGGTCGATAACCCCAAAACCTATCTCGCCAGACGTCCGCGCGCCTGCCGGCGTGCCGTCGGGTCAGCGGCGCCGGAGCGGGTGGTCGGCGGGCACTTCGATGATGGCGAGCCGCAGCCCGTCGGGGTCTCGCACCCACATCTCCCGCAAGCCCCACGGCTCAGTGACCGGTGGCCGCTCCACGCTCACCCCTTTCGCCACCAGCTCGTCGTGGGAGGCGTCGACGTCGCGAACCTGCAGCCACAGGGCCAGGTTGGGCGCCGTGGGCGACTCCGCCCGCCCGGACACCTCGAGGAAACCGCCCCCGAGGAAGAAGACGACGCCTCTCTGTCCGGCCTCGCCGAACTCGCGGTAGACGGCCAGCCCCAGCGTGTCCCGATAGAAGGCCAGGGAGCGATCGAGGTCGGTCGGCCGCAGCAGGAGCCGGCTGGCAAGCACCTCCATGTGCGTCAGTACTCGGTGCGGGCCCGCACGGCGTCGAAGCGGGCCCGGAGGGTCTCGAGCACCTCCTGGCCCTTCAGGAGCGCGCCCAGGTCGCCGCTCACCCGGACCCTGCCCGCCAGGATGGCGTCCTGGGGAGTGGTGTCGCCTCGGGCCAGCTCGGCGGCCGTCTCGTACTCCTCGGTGATGGTGGTGTCGGCGTCGTCCGCCCGGCCCGGTGTCAGCTCGACACGGCCGTCGTCCACGCGGGTCGTGTAGCACCTCTCGTCGCCGTCCGGACCGACCACGACCTGCTGAATCGTGAGATGGACCCCCGATGCGGCCAGGGAGACCTGCTCGTCGCCGGCAACGGCGCCGTTCAGCTCAGCCACCCACTCGTCGGACAGGAAGCGGGCCATCCACCCATCGTGGCCGATTGCCCACGCCCCGGGCCACCTCGTCGGCGCCCGCGAACGAGCCGATGTCAATCGTCTCTCGGGGCGACGGGTATGGGACCATGGCCGCGTGGCGGGCGCTCTGGACCGGGGGATCGCCAGGCGGCGCCTCCGCCGGCGGGACAAGAGCCGCGATCTCGCCCGGCTGCCGGACACTTCCAGACCGTTGGGCACGAACCGCCTCCCAGAGGTCGAGCACGTCGTGTTGTTGATGATGGAGAACCATTCCTTCGACAACTACTTCGGAATGCTTGGCCATGGGGAAGGACTCGAGAACGCACCAGATCCGTTGCCGGTGAACAAGAATCAGACCGGCGCAGTGATCGACCCCTATCACTTGCCGACGACCATCCAGCGCCCCGGCGTGCCGTCGCAGTCCTGGCATGCGAGTCACATCCAGTTCGAGTCCGGTCGCAACGACGGGTTCGTGCGCAGCATTGAAGAGACAGTGCCCGATGGAGATCCACGCGCGGCCATGGGGTATTGGACCGCAGACGACCTGCCTTTCTACTCAGCTCTAGCTCACACCTTCGCCCTTTCGGATCGCTGGTTTTGCTCGCTGCCAGGCCCCACGTTTCCAAACCGCCGATTCCTCATCGCTGGCACCGCCAACGGCCTCATCGACGACGCACCTACCGGGATGATCGACTATCCGGCCACCGGCACGATTTTCGACCTGCTCGACCGACACGACATCACGTGGGCCAACTACCACCACGTCGCGGGTCGGCGGATCTTCCTCAAGCGGATTCTGGGCGCTCCCGGCCTGCGCGGGTTCCGCACGTTGAAGCTGGCGGTGGCCAACTTCTTCCCCGCTGCGCTGAAGGCCGGAAGCGGAAACATGCAGTTCACCGCCGACCTCTATCCGCTGGGGGTCTGGCGGTGCCTTCGCCACCTGCGGACGATGGATCAGTTCCTCAAGGATGCCGCCGCCGGTACCTTGCCCGCCGTCAGCATCGTCGACCCCGATTTTCAGGCCAGCTCGGAGGAGAACCCGCAGGACATCCAGGTCGGCGAGGGATTCGCCGCCGCGGTCATCAACGCAGTCATGCGCGGCAAGGGATGGCCAAAGACGCTGCTGATCTGGTTCTACGACGAGCATGGCGGCTACTTCGACCACGTTCCTCCTCCGGAGGCCGTCGAGCCCGACCACGTTCGCCCGAGGAGCCTGCTCACCGTGGGCCAACCGATCCGTTGGGTGCTGCAACAGCTCGGCTTCTGGAAGAAGCTGCAAGAGGCCGACTCCGGTGCGGGACGCTTCGACCGCCTGGGCTTTCGAGTTCCCGCCGTCGTCGTGTCGCCTTACAGCAAGGCGAACTATGTCTCCAACACCTGCTACGACCACACTTCTGCGCTCAAGTTGATCGAGCGCATATGGAACCTGCCTCCGCTGACCGCCCGTGACAAGGCGGCGCTCGATCCTCTCGACGACATGGTCGACTTCACCAAGGGGACCTACTTGAATCCGCCCGTCCTACCCGAGCCAGCTGTCCCATGGCAGCAGCCCTAGGCGACGGACCCTGATGGTGGCGCCGGCTTATCCCGTTGCCTTCCGACCTCGGCGGCGGATCTTGCGGCCCAGCCAGGCCACCGGGTCGTAGTAACTGTCGACGACCCGCTCCTTGAGCGGGATGATGGCGTTGTCGGTGATGTGGATGCTCTCCGGGCACACTTCGGTGCAGCACTTGGTGATGTTGCAGTAGCCGAGGCCGGCTTCGCCCCGCAACAGCGGGCGGCGATCGACGGTGTCAAGTGGGTGCATCTCAAGCTCGGCGTAGCGGATGAACATCCGAGGACCGGCGTAGTTCTCCTTGTTGCCCTCGTGGTCCCGGATCACGTGGCACACGTCCTGGCACATGAAGCACTCGATGCACTTGTGGAACTCCTGGAGGCGGTCGACGTCCTCCTGGCTCATCCGGTAGGTGCCGTCCGGCTCGCGGGGCTTGGGTGCGAAGGCGGGGACCCTCTTGGCCATCTCGAAGTTGAACGAGACGTCGGTCACCAGGTCGCGCACGATCGGGAACGTCCTGATCGGCGTCACCGTCACCGGCTCTCCCGGCTCGAAGATGTTCATCCTCGTCATGCACATGAGGCGCGGCTTGCCGTTGATCTCGGCGCTGCACGAGCCGCACTTGCCGGCCTTGCAGTTCCACCGAACGGCGAGATCGTTGGCCTGGCTGGCCTGGAGGCGGTGGATGACGTCGAGAACGACCTCGCCCTCCTCGGCATCGACCTGGTAGTCCTCGAGCGCGCCAGCGTCCGCGTCGCCGCGCCATACCCGCATGGTCACGTCCGCCATCAGTGGGGATCCTCGAGCAGGGCCTCGAGGTCGTCGGGCATCTGCGGCAGCGGCTCGGGCTCGATCGACAACTCGTCCTCCCGACGGCGGATGACCATGTTCACCTTCCCGAGCTCGTCGTCAGTCCGCGGGTAGTCCTCGCGGGTGTGACCACCTCGGGACTCCGTGCGTTGCAGCGCCGCCATCGTCAGGCACTCCGACAACGTCAGGAGGGGGTCGAGGTCGAGAGCGAGGTGCCAGCCCGGGTTGTACTGACGATGTCCTTCCACCTTGACCCGCTTGGCCCGCTCCTTGAGCGTGGCCAGCTCCTGCTGCGCCTCCTTGAGCTCGTCTTCGCGACGGATGATCCCCACCAGTCGCTGCATGCAGTCCTGGAGGTCCTGCTGGATGGCGTAGGGGTTCTCACCCTCGTCCCGCCCGAAGGCGGCCAGTGCGTGGCTCGTGGCCGCGTCGACCTGGCCCGCGTCGATCTCCTCGGCGCGGGCCCGCCCGATGGCGTGCTGGGCTGCGGCGAGCCCGGCCCGCCGCCCGAACACGAGGAGGTCCGAGAGCGAGTTGCCGCCGAGGCGGTTGGCTCCGTGCATGCCCCCGGCGACCTCGCCGGCCGCGTAGAGCCCGGGCACGGTGGAGGCGGCGGTCTCGGCCTCGACGCGCACTCCGCCCATGAAGTAGTGGCAGGTGGGGCCGATCTCCATGGGCTCGGCCGTGATGTCCACGTCGGCCAGCTCCTTGAACTGCTGGTACATCGAGGGAAGGCGCCGCTTGATGTAGTCGGCGTCCCGGCGGCTGGCGATGTCGAGGAAGACGCCGCCGTGCGGGGTCCCGCGGCCCGCCTTGACCTCGGTGTTGATGGCTCGCGCCACCTCGTCACGGGGCAGCAGGTCGGGTGTGCGGCGGGCGTTGGTCCGGTCCGTGTACCAGCGGTCGGCCTCCTCCTCGGTATCGGCCGTCTCGGCCCGGTACAGCTCGGGGATGTAGTCGAACATGAAGCGGCGACCCTCGCTGTTGCGAAGGGCGCCACCGTCACCCCTGACGCTCTCGGTGACGAGTAGGCCGCGCACCGAGGGCGGCCACACCATCCCGGTCGGATGGAACTGGAGGAACTCCATGTCGATCAGGTCGGCCCCAGCCCACAGGGCCAGGGCGTGGCCGTCGCCGGTGCCCTCCCAGGAGTTGGTCGTCACCTTGTAGGCCCTGCCAACGCCCCCGGTGGCGAGGATCGCCGCCTTGCACCGGAAGATGACGAAACGCCCCGACTCGCGCCAGTACCCGAGGGCGCCCGCCACGTGGCCGTCGGTGGTGAGCAGCCGCGTGATCGTGCATTCCATGAACACGTCGACGCCCCGGTGCACGGAGTGGTGCTGGAGGGTGCGGATCATCTCCAGGCCGGTGCGGTCCCCGACGTGGGCCAGGCGGGCGAAGCGGTGGCCCCCGAAGTCGCGCTGCAGGATACGTCCGTCGGGGGTGCGGTCGAACAGCGCACCCCATTCCTCCAGCTCGAGCACCCGTTCGGGAGCTTCCTGAGCGTGGAGCTGGGCCATGCGCCAGTTGTTGAGGAACTTGCCTCCGCGCATCGTGTCCCGGAAGTGGACCTTCCAGTTGTCGTCGGGATAGACGTTGCCGAGCGAGGCGGCGATGCCCCCCTCGGCCATCACGGTGTGGGCCTTCCCGAGCAGCGACTTGCACACGAGGCCGGTGCGGGCCCCTTCGGCCGACGCCGCGATCGCCGCTCGCAGGCCGGCGCCACCGGCCCCGATGACCAGCACATCGAGCTCGTGGGTCTCGTACTCGGCCATCAGATGAATCTCGGGTCGTGGAAGGCGCCGATGGCCACCAACCAGATGTAGAGGTCTGCGAGGGCGATCCAGATCAGGCTGGCCCAGGCCCACACCATGTGCTTCCCGGTGAGGATG